>NZ_VRUX01001148.1:0-701 GCF_008039885.1 Methylobacterium sp. WL103 | reverse complement strand
CCGGCCGACCTCGGCGAGGGCGCGGCCGGCGACCTCGCGGCGATGCCGGAAGCCCTCCGTCGCGAACTCGTCGGCCTAGGGCTGCTGTGATCCGACGGCCTGGCAAGATCGATCTTGCACAAGAAGAAGGGGGCGCCCCCGATGGAGGCGCCCCCTTCTCGTCGTCCGATCCCGAGCGGAGCCGTCAGGCCCCCTCGAACCGCCCGCTCGCATGGGCGAGCATCGTGTAGACCTTGCCCGTCTCGGAGGTGAGGTAGGCGTCGGCGCGGGCCGCGTCCTTGTCGTTGCGGGCCACGTCGCCGAGCAGGCGCTCGAACTCGCTGACGTAGCGATCGACGGTGCGGCGGAACTCCGCGTCGGCCCGGTAGCGGCGCTGCATCTCCAGGAAGGTCTGCTTGCCCTGCGGCGTGTAGATCTTGATGTCGAACAGGTTCGGCTCGCCGCGGCGGTAGCGCTCCCACAGGTCCACCGCGGTGCGGTGGTCGATCATCCGCGCGATGTCGGCCGAGATCGTCTCCAGGGCGATGCGGCCGGTCTCGACCGCGGCCTTCGACGCCGCCGGGGCGGGGCTCTCGGTGACGCCCGCCTCGTCCTCGTCGTCGAGGGAGGCGCGCGTCAGCAGGTCGGACAGCCAGCCGCGCTTGTCGCCCGACGCCTGGCCGGATGCGGGCCGGACGGGGGTGGCGGGGCGGGTGGCTGCG
>NZ_VRUX01001147.1:0-701 GCF_008039885.1 Methylobacterium sp. WL103 | reverse complement strand
TTCCGGGCACGCCCGGCCGGCCGCCGCGGGGCCGGGTCACGCCGGGGTCGGCGCGACGATCTGGAGGGAGGCCGCCTTGGAATCCTTGGCGCCCTCCAGCCAGTTGAACCGGCTGGTGCTGAGCAGGATGAAGTGGATCAGCAACGCGAGCACGAAGAGGAAGGTGAACAGAGCCACCAGCGTGCGGCGGGGATCGAACAGGAGCCAGACCTTGTGCATGGTGTCCTCCCTTACGAGATCATCGAGACGAGGCCGTGGACCGCTTGGGCTCCGCCCTCGAGCATGGCGTAGCCCTTCGGCCCGGGCAGCCAGGGGCGCCACATCCAGACCAGGATGTGCGCGACCACGGCGATCGCGGTGAAGATGATGAAGCTCGTCAGGAAGATCGCGTGGAACTCCTTGGCTTCAGGTTCCGTCAGCCCCGACAGGCTGCTCGGACGTTCGAGCGTTCCGGGATTGGCCATGGTTGAAGTACCTCCGTTTGGCTGACCGCGCGGCAGCGTCGCGCGGGGGGGAGCGCCGTGGCGGCGTTGAGGTGCCACGACCGGACTTCCACCCGTTGCCCGGACGGAAGCGTCTCGATGGGCCGAGGCGGCGCGGTGCGCGTCCGGCTCGGCCCGAAAACGTCAGCCCATGAAGGCGTAGGGGATGGCCGAGACTGCCATGGCCCTGGCCTCGCCGAAGACCGAGCGGCGCTGGGC
>NZ_VRUX01001146.1:0-702 GCF_008039885.1 Methylobacterium sp. WL103 | reverse complement strand
CCGTGGCGCCGTTGCCGGCGGCCCAGGTGTCGACCTCGGCGACCGCCCGCAGGATCGCGACGACGACCTCCGGGCTCGCCTCGGTGAAGCCGCGGCGCGACAGGTAGAACTGCCGGTTCGGTGCGATCCCGCTGCCGTCGGCCAGCACGCGCGCGCCGGTGGAGCGCTCGGCCGCCGCGAGGTACGGATCCCAGATCGCCCAGGCGTCGACGGCACCGCGCACGAAGGCGGCGTTGGCATCCGCCGGCGACAGGAAGACGAGCTTCACCGCGTCGTAGGGAACGCCGGCCTTCTCCAGGGCGCGCACCACGAGGAAGTGCACGTTGGAGCCCTTGTTGAGCGCGATGGTCTTGCCGCGCAGCTCCGCCACGGACCGGACCGGGCTGTCCTTCGGCACGAGGATCGCCTCGCCGCGCGGGGCCGGCGGCTCGGTGCCGACGTAGCGCAGGTCGGCGCTGGCGGCCTGCGCGAAGATCGGCGGGGCCTCGCCGGCCGAGCCGAGGTCGATCGCCCCGGCGTTCAGCGCCTCCAGCAAGGGCGGACCGGAGGGAAACTCCGACCAGGTGACGTCGTAGCCAAGCGGCGCCAACGCCTTCGCGAGGCTGCCGCGGCCCTTCAGCAGGACGAGCGAGCCGTACTTCTGGTAGCCGATCCGCACGGTGGCGGCGGCGCGCGCCGCCGCCACCGTGCGGATCGGCTACC
>NZ_VRUX01001145.1:0-703 GCF_008039885.1 Methylobacterium sp. WL103 | reverse complement strand
GCCTGGCCCTCGCCGCCGCGGCAGGCCGCGGCCGGGTCGCGGTTCGGCGCAAGCCCCGTGTCGCGATCCTCGCCACCGGCGACGAGCTGGTGCAGCCCGGCGAAATCCCGGCCTGGGACCAGATCGTCGCCTCGAACGCGCTGGCGCTCGCCGCCCTGGTGAACGGCGCCGGCGGCGAGCCGATCGACCTCGGCATCGCCGGCGACACGCTCCCGGCGCTGGAGTCGGCGTTCGCGCGGGCGCGTTCGGCCGAGGCCGACCTGCTGGTGACCCTCGGCGGCGCCTCGGTCGGCGACCACGACCTCGTCCAGACCGCGCTCGCCGCCGAAGGGCTGGAGCTCGGGTTCTGGCGCGTAGCGCTGCGCCCCGGCAAGCCGCTGATGCACGGGCATCTCGGGGACATGCTGGTGATCGGGCTCCCGGGAAACCCGGTCTCCTCCATCGTCTGCGGGCTGCTCTTCGTCGTGCCGGCAATCCGTGCGCTGCTCGGCGATCCCCGCGCCGGGGCCGACCGCAGCGAGCCCGCCACCCTCGGCCGGGACCTCGACGCCAACGACGGGCGCCAGGACTACATGCGCGCCGTGCTCGACACCGCCCCCGACCGGCTGCCGGTGGCGCACCCGGAATCGCGACAGGATTCGTCGATGCTGGCGGTGCTGGGCCGAGCCGAGGCGCTGCTGGTCCGCGCACCGCACGCGCCGGC
>NZ_VRUX01001144.1:0-703 GCF_008039885.1 Methylobacterium sp. WL103 | reverse complement strand
GCCGACGGGCGCGGGCTTGTCCGGCGCAGGTCTGGTCGGCGCGGCGTTCGCGGCGACGCGGGCCGGTTCCGGCACCGAGAACGGCACCTCGGCGCGGCCGCGCACCTTGCCCGAGACCGCGTCGACCTGGTCGACCCGCACCATGTAGTCGCCCGGCTTCACGCCGCGGCCGATCGTGAAGGTGACCTTGCCGTCGGCCCCGACGCTGGCCGGCGCGATCAGCGTGTCGTTGAGGTAGAGCCGCACCGTCGCCCCGGGCGAGGCCTGGCTGGTGACGAACAGCCGCCCGCCCTCCTGCGCGTCCACGCTGACGATCTTGACGGGGGCGTTCGTCGCGGATGTGTCCGGCGTCGTCTTCGCGGCCGTCGCCGCCTTGCCCGGCGCCGCGCCGCTTCCGGCGCCGTCCTTGCCGGACGAGACTTTGCCGGGTGCGACTTGGCCCGGCACCGCCTGGCCCGGCACCGCCTTGCCCGCCACGTCCTTACTCGCGACGCCCTTGCTCGCGACATCCTTACCCGGCGACGCCTGACCCGGCCCGGCCGGCGACCCTTGCGCGGTCGGCGCGTCGGGCTGCGACAGCACCACCGTCGGCTTGTCCGGCGCGATCAGCGCCACCAGCGGCTTCTCGGTGCGCGAGGGCGAGACCGCCACCGCGACGCTGTCCGCCGAGCGGGTCTCGCGGCCCTCGGCCGTGGTCGAGCGC
>NZ_VRUX01001143.1:0-706 GCF_008039885.1 Methylobacterium sp. WL103 | reverse complement strand
CCGCGGCACAGGGAAGGGCATCACCGCCGCGCCCGCGCCACGCGCATCCGCGTCGATCGCCTCGCGAACCTCGTCGTCTCCTGCGTAGCGGGCGCCGAGGGCGCGCGCGATCTCGCGGAAGGCCGCGTGCTCGGTCACCGACAGGGCGGCATCGGTGCCCTCCTGCGCCGCCACCGGGCGGTCGATGGGAAGGCTCGCCGCGACGGGTTCCGGCACCACACCGGAGAGGAGAGCGTTCGGTGCCACGCCGACGGCCTCGTGCCCCCGACCGGGGCCACGCGCGCCGGACCAGGGATCGCCAGCCGCATGGTCGTCGAGGTGTTCGGTCGCGACCGCGACCGGAGGCCATGCGGCGTTGCGGATGTCGGGGAGCACACGATCCGGCTCACCGGCGGCATTCGGGCGATCGGTATTCGCGTCGGACGGAAGATCGAAGTCCGGCACCTCGACGCTTGCGGTTTCAACCGGATCGGGATGCGTTTCTACCGGGGCGGCCGGCGGTATGGTCGCCACGGCCGGCGCGGTCACGGCGCGCACGACGCCGTACCCGCCCAGACCCGAGAACGCGTCGCCGCTGCGACCCAGGCAGGCGCCGGACAGGTCGAGGGCGAGCGTGCCGACGGTGCCGGCATCCAGAACCGCCGGCAGGGCGCGGAAGGTGTGCCGGGTCTCGACCGCGGCGAGGAACGCGTCGGCGTCGCGCAGC
>NZ_VRUX01001142.1:0-708 GCF_008039885.1 Methylobacterium sp. WL103 | reverse complement strand
GGCCGTCTACCTCGCGGCGGTCGACGGTCTCGCCTACGGCGACAACCCCGGCGAGGGCGCGGTGCCGCCGCCGGCCTTCAGCGCCAGCGTCCGGTTGAGCGCCGTGAGGAAGCGGCCGGCGCCGTAGGGGTCGTAGCCGGCCTTCGCCAGCGTGCGCACACCGGCGGCGTCGGCCTCCAGCTCCTGCTCGCGGGAGAAGCGGGCGAGGGCGAAGCGCGACTGGCTCTGCAGCTGCGCGCCGGTGGCGGGATCGTTCAGCACGTCGGCGACCACGCGGCTGACGAGCTGCGAGCGCAGCTCGAGTTCGGTCCGCGCGGTCGCGTGGTTCAGCGTCACGTGCGCGATCTCGTGGGCGAGCACCGCCGCGATCTCCGAGGTGTCGCTCGCCAGCGCCACCAGGCCGCGGGTGACGTAGAGGCGGCCGCTCGGCAGGGCGAAGGCGTTGACCACGGGCGAATCGAGCAGCGTCACCACGTAGGTCTGATCGGGTCGGTCGCTCGCCGCGACGAGGCGGTCGGTCACCTCGGTGAGCAGGCGCAGGGTCGCGGGCGCACGGTATTCCCCGCCGAAGGAGGCGACGAGCTTGGTGTGGTCGGCATCGGTGACGTTGGCCGGCCGGCCGGTGGTGCGCGGCGCCTCCGGCGGCACGGCGACGACGGCAGGGACCAGCACCGAGCCGGTCTGCTCGCCGGCGCAGGCCGAGAGCGC
>NZ_VRUX01001141.1:0-708 GCF_008039885.1 Methylobacterium sp. WL103 | reverse complement strand
AGCACAAGCTCGCGCTTTGCCTCGGCAAGAACATCGGCGGCGAGCCGATCATCGCCGACCTCGCCCGCATGCCGCACCTGCTGGTGGCCGGCACCACCGGCTCGGGCAAGTCGGTGGCGATCAACACCATGATCCTCTCGCTGCTCTACCGGATGAAGCCGGAAGAGTGCCGCCTGATCATGGTCGACCCGAAGATGCTGGAGCTGTCCGTCTACGACGGCATCCCGCACCTGCTCTCCCCCGTCGTCATCGACCCGAAGAAGGCGGTCATCGCCCTCAAGTGGGCCGTGCGCGAGATGGAGGAGCGCTACAAGAAGATGTCCAAGATCGCGGTCCGCAACATCGACGGCTACAACGCCCGGATGGCGGAGGCGCGCGCCAAGGGCGAGACCATCACGCGCACGATCCAGACCGGCTTCAACCGCGAGACCGGCGAAGCGGTGTTCGAGGACGAGGCGATGGACCTCTCGGCCCTGCCCTACATCGTGATCGTGGTCGACGAGATGGCCGACCTGATGATGGTGGCCGGCAAGGACATCGAGGGCGCGATCCAGCGCCTCGCCCAGATGGCGCGGGCGGCGGGCATCCACCTGATCATGGCGACGCAGCGTCCGTCGGTGGACGTGATCACCGGCACGATCAAGGCGAACTTCCCGACGCGGATCAGCTTCCAGGTGACGAGCAAGATCGACTCGCGCACGATCCTCG
>NZ_VRUX01001140.1:0-710 GCF_008039885.1 Methylobacterium sp. WL103 | reverse complement strand
GGCGCCGACAGGTCGGCCGCGACCCCGCCGCCGGCCGAGACCAGCCGGTCGAGGGCCGCCCGGTCGGTCTTCGGCGCGCCGGGCGGCAAGGTCTTGTGCGTCGGCACGAACAGCCCCTGGACGCGCCAGCCCTTGGCCCGCATCGCCTCCGCCTCGCGCAAGGCCGCGTCGCCGATGCCGTCGCCGTCGGTGATCAGCACCACGTCGGCGGCCAGCGCCCCCGCCTCCTCCAGGGTGCGCCGCGCCAGGGCCAGCCCGCGCTCCGGGTGGCTGCCGCGGTCGGGCACCGTGTCGGCGTCCAGCGCGAACAGGGTGGTGCCGAAGCTGTCGCGGTCGGTGGTCGGCCCGGTGGCGACGTAGGCGTCGCCGGCATAGACCACCAGCGCCACCGCCCGGGTGCCGGCGGCCTCGGCCACGCCTTGCGCGGTCTGGCGCAGGTCCTTGAGCCCGCCGCCCTCAGCGACCGAGCGCGACAGGTCGGCGACGATCACCGTCGCGTCGAGGTTGCGGAAGGTCGTCGCGTCCTTGCGCTCGACGGCGGGTCCCGTGAGCGCGCCGGGGGGCGTTCCCCCGCCCCCCTCCCGCCCCGGCGCGCTCTTGGGGGGCTATTTCCCCGTGGGGGGGTTGTTGGGTTTGGGGGGGGGCTGCTTGGGGCCGCCGGGGGGGCCCGGTGCCCCCCTGGCCCCCCCCCCCCCCAACCCCCCACGCGA
>NZ_VRUX01000113.1:0-10101 GCF_008039885.1 Methylobacterium sp. WL103 | reverse complement strand
CGCCGAGATCGTGTTCGCCTGCGTCGGCAACGACGACGACCTCCGCGGCGTCGTGCTCGGGCCGGACGGCGCGCTCGCCGGCATGAAGCCGGGCGCGATCTTCGTCGATCACACCACCGCCTCGGCCGAGGTGGCGCGCGAACTCGCCGAGGCGGCCACCGAAGCGGGTGTCGGCTTCGTCGACGCCCCGGTCTCCGGCGGCCAAGCCGGCGCCGAGAATGGTGTGCTCACCGTGATGTGCGGCGGCGAGCAGGCGACCTACGACACGGTCGAGGGCGCGATCGGCGCCTACGCGCGTGCCTGCCGGCTGATGGGTCCGGTCGGCTCCGGCCAGCTTACCAAGATGGTCAACCAGATCTGCATCGCCGGGCTGGTCCAGGGGCTGTCCGAGGGCGTGCACTTCGCCAAGAAGGCCGGGCTCGACGTGGAGGCGGTGCTCTCGGTGATCTCGAAGGGGGCGGCCGGCTCTTGGCAGATGGAGAACCGCGGCGCGACGATGAACGCGGGCAAGTTCGACTTCGGATTCGCGGTCGACTGGATGCGCAAGGATCTCGGCATCCTCCTCGACGAGGCACGTCGCAACGGTGCCAAGCTCCCGGTCTCGGCCCTCGTCGATCAGTTCTACGCCGAGGTGCAGGCCATGGGCGGCAACCGCTGGGACACGTCGAGCCTCGTCGCGCGCCTGGAACGGTAAAAGGCCTCAGGCCAGCTCGGCCATCGCCGCCTCGGGCGAGAGCCAGCGCCAGTCCGCACCCATCTGGTGGCGAAACCAGGTGAACTGGCGCTTGGCGTAGCGGCGGGTGTCGGCCTGCCCGCGCACGATCGCCTCCTCGAGCCCGATCGCGCCGTCGAGGTGGGCGATCAGCCCGGGCACCCCGTGCGCGCGCATCACCGGCAGCAGCGGGTCGAGGTGGTGCGCCTCGTCCGATCGGGCGAATTCGGCAAGCCGCGGATGATCCAGGCCTTCAACGGCCAAACCTCGGGGCTGCCGGAGCAATGGCGCCTGAAGAAGGCGCTCTCGGGCGGCGGCGCCCTGCCCGACATCGGGCTCTACTGCCTCAACGGCGTTCGGGCGCTGCTCGGCGAGGAGCCGGACCTGATCCAGGCGCAGACGCATTCGCCGGCAGACGACCCGAAGTTCCGCGAGGTCGAGGAGGGCGTGAGCTTCACCCTGCGCTTCCCGTCGGGCGTGCTGGCGCAATGCATGACCAGCTACGGCGTCCACGAATCGCGCCGCCTGACCGTGCATACGGGGGGCGCCGACATCGATCTGCAGAACGCCTTCGCCTATGTCGGCCAGCGCCTCGTGGTCACCCACCGCGACGGCAAGGTGGTGTCGCAGGACACCAAGGTGATCGGCGCCAAGAACCAGTTCGCCCTGGAGATGGACCACTTCTCGCGCTGCATCCAGGAGAACCGCCGGCCGCGGACGCCGGGCGAGGAGGGTCTTCAGGACCACGTGCTGATGGAGGCGATCTACGAGGCGGCCCGCACCGGCGCGCCGGTGTCGATCCCGCCCGTCCCCGGTGCCGGCCTCGACGCCACCCGTGGCCCCGAACTCGACGAGGCGGGCTGAGGCGCAAGGCGGGAGGATCGTCGCGGGCTCTGGATCGGCCCGCCCCCGGCTCTATCGTTAGGCCATCATGCTCGACACCGATCCGAGCGGCTTCGTCCGCGACGCGCGCCACCTGCGCCTCGACACGTTCGTGCGCCTGCGCTGGCTCGCGATCACCGGGCAGAGCGCGGCCGTGGTCGGAGCGCAGTTCGGCCTCGGGCTCGGGCTGCCGTTCGGCTGGTGCTTCCTGGCGATCGCCGCCTCGTCCTGGCTGAACCTCGGCCTGCGCATCCGCTTCCCGGCGAGCTACCGGCTGAGCGCGGATTCCGCCGCCCTGCTGCTGGCCTTCGACATCGTGCAGCTCGCCGTGCTGCTGTTCCTCACCGGCGGCCTGCAGAACCCGTTCTCGCTGCTGTTCCTCGCCCCCGTCCTCATCTCGGCGACCGCACTGCCGCCGGAACGGACCTTGGCGCTCGGCCTGCTGGCGATCGGGCTCGCGACGCTGCTGGCCTTGGTCCACCGCCCGCTGCCGTGGTTCGCCGACGGGCGGATCGAGTTGCCGTTCCTCTACGTCTCCGGCGTGTGGACGGCGATCCTGCTCGGCACGGCCTTCACCGGCGTCTACGCCTGGCGAGTCGCGGAGGAGACGCGCCAGCTCGCGCAGGCGCTGGCCGCGACGGAGCTGGTGCTGGCCCGCGAGCAGCACCTGTCGCAGCTCGACGGCCTTGCCGCGGCGGCGGCGCATGAGCTCGGCACGCCGCTCGGCACGATCATGGTGGTGACCAAGGAGCTGGTGCGCCAACTCGGGCCCGACGCGCCGCCGGCGGTTGCCGAGGATCTGCAGCTCCTGCGCGAGCAGGTCGACCGCTGCCGCGGCATCCTCTCGAAGCTGACGTCGCTCGACGGCGACGGCGCCGGCTTCCTCGAGACCTTGAGCTTCAGCCATTTGATCGAGGAACTGGTGGCGCCGCACCGGGCGATGGGCATCGCCCTCGACATCTCGAGCCAGGGCGACGCCCCGGAACCGGATTGCCGCCGCAACGCCGGCGTGATGTTCGGGCTCGGCAACATCCTCGACAACGCGGTCGATTTCGCCGACGCCCGCGTGGTGATCGAGGGCCGCTGGACGCTGGACCGGGTGACGCTCGAGATCCGCGACGACGGCCCCGGCTTCTCCGCCGAGGTGCTGCTGCGGGCGGGCGAGCCCTACGTGACCACCCGCAGCCCCGACCGCGGGGCGGGGCAGGCGCAGGGCGGCACGGTCGGCGCCGGCCTCGGCCTCGGGCTGTTCATCGCCAAGACGCTGATCGAGCGCTCGGGCGCGCAGATCACCCTGTCCAACGCCTCGGCGCCGGGCACGCATGGGGCGCAGGTCCGGATCTCCTGGGCGCGCCACATCTTCGAGCGGGGTGCGGCGCTGCGTCATGCCCCCGAATTCGGCACACGCCCACCCCTGCCCGCGGGCGATGTCGCGCCTATATAAACTCTCAACGAATACAGCGAAATCTTTGAGGAGCTTCTCATGCTGACGCAATCGAGCTCGTCGGGCGCCCCGGATGCCGTGGCGCTCAGCGACGCCGACCCGCTGGCCGCATTCTCCGACCGCAGCCTCCTGATCGTCGACGACGACAAGCCGTTCTCGACCCGGCTCGCCCGTGCGATGGAAGCGCGCGGCTACCACGTCCAGGTCGCCGAGAGCGTGGCCGAAGGCGTGTCCGTGGTCGAGGCGCGGGCGCCCGCCTTCGCGGTGATCGACATGCGGCTCGGCGACGGCAACGGCCTCGACGTGATCGCCCGCCTGAAGGAGCGCCGGCCGGAAGCCCGCGGCGTCATCCTGACCGGCTACGGCAACATCGCCACCGCCGTCACCGCCGTGAAGCTCGGGGCCTTCGACTACCTGGCCAAGCCCGCCGACGCCGACGAGATCCACGGCACGTTGATGGCGCAGCCGGGCGAGCGGGCCGACCCGCCCGAGAACCCGATGTCCGCCGACCGCGTGCGCTGGGAGCACATCCAGCGGGTCTACGAGCTGTGCGGACGGAACGTCAGCGAGACCGCGCGCCGGCTCAACATGCACCGCCGCACCCTGCAGCGCATCCTGGCCAAGCGCGCCCCGCGCTGAGGCGGGGGCCACCCGCGAGGGGCGCTTGCCGGTTGCACAGCATGCGACAATCGGGGTACTGCCGCCGTCGTAAGCGGGACGCGAATCCGTGCCGCCGGCGGAAGGGGTCCTCGTGAACGCCCGCAACCTGATCACGATCCTCAGCATGATGGTGCTGGTGGGAACGGAAGTCTTCGCGGTGGCGATCGCCGCAGGCTGGGCCATCGCAGGCCTGTTCGAACTCGGCGACACCGTCGGCCACGTGCTGATGGGTCTGTTCAGCGTGCTCGCGGCCTGGATCATGTTCCAGCTTTGGCAGCGCGCGACGAGCATCGAGCCCTTGCGCGCCGCACCGCGGGCCGCCCGCCGGTGACGGGCGGCCACGACACCCGAGGTGTCGGACCCCGCCCCGACGCCCGCCTCCGCCTCCTTCCGTTCCAGACCCTGCTGAGTGGCCCATCATGAAAGCCCGCATCGTCGTCACGCTGAAGACCGGCGTCCTGGACCCGCAGGGCAAGGCCATCGAGGCCGCGCTGAAGTCCTTCGGCATCGAGTCGATCGAGGGCGTCCGCCAGGGCAAGGTGTTCGACATCGAGGTCGCCGCCACGGACCTGGCCGGCGCCGAGGCCACCCTCAAGACGGCCTGCGAGAAGCTCCTGGCCAACACCGTGGTCGAGAACTACGCGATCGAGATCGCGTGATGCGCGCCGCGATCGTCGTCTTCCCAGGCTCGAACCGCGACGCCGACGTCGCCCGCGCGCTCCGGCTTGCCGGCGCGGAGGTCACGACGATGTGGCACGCCGACGCCGCGCTGCCCTCCGGCACCGACCTTGCGGTCCTGCCCGGCGGCTTCTCCTACGGCGACTACCTGCGCTGCGGCGCCATCGCCGGCCGCGCCGCCGCCATGGATGCGGTCCGCGCCCACGCCGCCCGCGGCGGGCTCGTGCTCGGCATCTGCAACGGCTTCCAGATCCTGTGCGAATCCGGCCTGCTGCCGGGCGTGCTGATGCGCAACGTCGATCGCCGCTTCATCTGCCACCGGCAGACCCTGCGCGTCGAGCGCGCCGACACCCGCTTCGCCAGCGCCTACGCCAAGGGCGACGTCATCGACGTCTGCGTCGCGCATGGCGAGGGCAACTACTTCACCGACCCCGACACCCTCGCCCGGATCGAGGGCGAGGACCGGGTCGCGTTCCGATACTGCGACGCCGACGGTCAGGTGACGACGGCCGCCAACCGCAACGGCTCGCTCAATTCCATCGCGGGGATCTACTCCGAGGGCGGCAACGTCCTCGGGATGATGCCGCACCCGGAGAACTTCGTCGAAGGGCTCGTCGGCGGCACCGACGGACGCGGGTTGTTCACCAGCCTTGCGGCCTGAACCTGCGGCGATACTGATCTCGGGTAGGCCCAACGCGGCGACGACTTGAGGAACGCGCCCGCGTTGACGGCGCGTTAACCTCTTTTGTCCAATCTCACCGTAGTCCAGATGTCTGGATGTCGAGTGAGACCTCCGTCCCGCTCTGTTTGATGCCTCCCTGAGACTCCAAAGCCGCCCCCGCAGGGCGGCTTTTTTTGTCTCGGATCGCCAGGCGGCCGACTGACCGCATCGCCGGACCTCACGGCGTTCGGAGCGGGCGCGGGTTCCCTCTCCCGTGCGGGAGAGGGACAGGGTGAGGGATGAGAACTCACCGGAGAGGGCAACACCCCTCGCCCCAACCATTCTTCCCTGGGCAGGGTGTGATCGCAGACGGCGACCTGTTCTTGGGAGAAACCCGCCGGCAGCACCGCGTCATCCCGGGGCCGCGCAGCGGAGCCCGGGATCCAGAACCGCAGGTCGCACCGGACTTGGCACCGTCGGCGGTTCTGGATTCCGGGCTCGCCTGCGGCGCCCCGGAATGACGGTGCGGTGCCGTGTGATCGCCCTGCCCCCGGGGAGAGCGAGCCGTGCGGGGCGACCAGCGATCCGCAGAGAGCCTGGCGGCGTCCGCTCAGTACAGCCCGCCGGCCTGCGCCGCGCGGTCTGCGTCCGCCGGGACGGCGGCGGGGGCCGCGGCTTGGCCCGCCGGGGCGACGTAGGAATCGGGCGGCGCGGTGCCGGGCTTGAACGCCTCGAGGATCGTGCCGGCGCCCTCGCCCGAGCCGGCGCGCATGCCGGAGCCCAAGGCCACGCGGATCAGCTTGATCCCCGGCGGCACCCGGAACGGCGTCGGGGGCTTGTCCTTCAGGGCGACCTTCAGGAAGTCGAGAGCGATCGGCGCGGCGAGCCCGCCGCCGGTGGCGCGGTCGCCGAGCGAGCGCGGCTTGTCGAAGCCGATGTAGATGCCGACCGCGAGGTCCGGCGAGAAGCCGACGAACCACGCGTCCTTGGCGTCGTTGGTGGTGCCGGTCTTGCCGGCGAGCGGCTTGCCGATCTGCTTCAGGATCGTCGCGGTGCCGCGCTGGACCACGCCCTCCATGATCGAGACCATCTGGTAGGCGGTCAGCGGATCGAGCACCTGCTCGGAATCGTCCACCAGCTTCGGCTCGTCCTGGCCCGACCACTTCTCGGCGTCGCAGCCGACGCACTTGCGGCCGTCGTGCCGGTAGATCGTCTCGCCGATCCGGTCCTGGATCCGGTCGATCAGCGTCGGGCGGATGCGGCGGCCGCCGTTGGCCAGCATCGAGTAGGCGGTGACCATCCGCATCACGGTGGTCTCGCCGGCGCCGAGCGACATCGGCAGCACCGGCAGCATGTCGTCGTAGACGCCGAAGCGGCGGGCGTACTCGGCGATCAGCGGCATGCCGACGTCCTTGGCGAGCCGGACCGTCATCAGGTTCTTCGAGTGCTCGATGCCGTAGCGCAGGGTGTGCGGGCCGCCGGACTTGCCGTCGTAGTTCGAGGGCGTCCACGCCTCCTGGCCGGGGCCGGCCTCGATGGTGATCGGGGTGTCCTGAACGATCGAGGACGGGGTGTAGCCGTTGTCGAGCGCCGCCGAGTAGACGATCGGCTTGAACGACGAGCCGGGCTGGCGCATCGCCTGCGTCGCGCGGTTGAACTCGGACTCGTCGTAGGAGAAGCCGCCGACCATGGCGTGCACGCGGCCGGTGTTCGGGTCCATCGCGACGATGCCGCCGGACACCTCGGGCTTCTGGCGCAGCCGGTACTGGCCGCGGCCGCCGTCCATCGCCTCGACGTAGACCATGTCGCCGGCGGTGAGGTTCGCCCGGCCGGCCCAGCGCATGCCCTCGGCGGGGATCGTGCCGGTCTCGCGGTCCTTGGAGACCTGGCCCGAGGCCTCGCGCTTGGGCTGGAGGCCGACCTGCAGGCCGCCGGCGCCTTGCCCGAGCACCACGGCGAGCCGCCACGGGGCGACGTCGCCGAGCGCGCTCACTTCGGAGGCCGCCATGCCCCAGTCGCGCCCGGTCAGGTCGACCTTGGTGACGGGGCCGCGCCAGCCATGCGCCTGGTCGTAGCGCACGAGGCCGTCGACCAGCGCCTTGCGCGCCCAGCCCTGCATCTTCGGGTCGAGGGTGGTGCGCACCGAGAGGCCGCCCTCGTAGAGCTTCTTCTCGCCGTAGCGCTCGGAGATCTCGCGGCGGACCTCCTCGGTGAAGTAGTTGGCGTTGGCGGCGTTCGGGAAGGCGACGCGCGGGTTGACGCCGAGCGGCATCTTCTTGGCGGCGTCGGCCTCCTCCTTGGTGATGTAGTTGTTCTCCGCCATCAGGCGGATGATCTCGTTGCGGCGATCGAGCGCCGCCTGGGTCTTGCGGTAGGGGTGGTAGTTGTTCGGCCCCTTCGGCAGGGCGGCGAGGTAGGCCGCCTCGTTGATCGTCAGCTCGTGCACCGACTTGCCGAAATAGTCCAGGGCCGCCGCGGCGACGCCGTGCAGGTTGCGTCCGGGCACGATGGTGCCGAGGAAGATCTCGTTGAGGTAGAGCTCGAGGATCTTGTCCTTCGAGTAGGTCGCCTCGATGCGGAGCGCGATGAGCGCTTCCTTGATCTTGCGGTCGAAGGTCTGCTCGTTCGACAGAAGGAAGTTCTTGGCCACCTGCTGGGTGATGGTCGAGGCGCCCTGCTTCTTGCCGCTCTTGGCGTTGGTCAGCGCCGCGCGCACGATCCCTTCGGGATCGATGCCGCCGTGCTTGTAGAAGTTCTTGTCCTCGGCCGAGAGGAAGGCGGCGACGATGATCTTCGGCATCGCCTGGATCGGCAGGTAGAGCCGGCGCTCCTTGGCGTACTCGGCCAGCAGCGAGCCGTCGGCGGCGTGGACGCGGGTCATCACCGGCGGCTCGTAGTTGGCGAGCACGGCGTGGTCCGGCAGATCCTGGCTGTACTTCCAGTAGAAGAACGCGCCGCCCGCGGCCGCGAGCACGAACAGGACCGCGCAGGCGCTGAACAGGAAGCCGAAGAAGCGAAGGATGAGGCGCATCCGGTTTCCCGTCGATCGGTTTCGTCGGCCGTGCGCGCGAGCGCATCCGGCTAGGGGGGTCGGGGCTGCCCGCAAGACGCAGGCCGATCCGGCGTGCCCGCAGCCTTGAAGGTCCCCGTCGACGATGACCGATGAGAGGACGGCGCGACGGGGTCTCGAGTGCCCCGTATCGACACCGGATCTATGGTGAAACTGGGGCGATTGCCGCCGAGCGGCGGTTCGGCGAGGCCGGCCGCACCAGGCTGGCGCGGTTGCCGAAGAACTGGTCGATCGCCTTGGCCATCGAGCCGGTGACGGAGGCGCGCCACTCGGCCGATTGCAGCAGGTCGAGGTCGCGCTGGCTCGACAGGTAGCCGAGCTCGACCAGCACGCTCGGCACGTCGGGCGAGCGCAGCACCTTGAAGCCGGCCTCGCGGTGCGGCTTCGTGCTCATCTCCATCACCGGCCCGAGCTGGCCCATCAGGGTCTTGGCGAAGCCGGACGAGAAGCCGCGGGTCTCGCGCAGCGTCAGTTCCTGCAGGATGTCGGCGATCTCAGGCGGACCCTCGCCGGATTCGGCGCCGGCGGCGGCGTCGGCCTTGTTCTCGCGCTCGGCGAGCTTGGCGGATTCGCTGTCGGTGGCCTTCTCGGAGCCGGTGTAGATCGTCGCGCCGCGCACCTGCGGCGCCGACGAGATCGAATCCGCGTGGATCGAGACGAACAGGTCGGCCTTGGCGTCGCGGGCGATGCGCACGCGCTCGGAGAGCGGCACGTAGACGTCGCGGTCGCGGGTCATCGCCACGCGGTAGCGGCCGCCGGCCTCGAGGCGGGCGACCAGCGCCTGGGCGAAGCCGAAGACGATGTCCTTCTCGAACACGCCGCCCACCGCGATCGCGCCGGGATCGATGCCGCCGTGGCCGGCGTCGACGACGATCAGCGGGCGGCGGTCTCCGGCCTCCACCGGCGCCACCGCCTTGCCGGAGGCGGGCGCGAGGTCGCCGGCGCTCGCCGCCTTGCGGAAGCTGTCGCGGTCGGCGCGCTGGAACGGGACGGTGAGGATCACGGCGCCGTCGCGGGGACGCGTCGTCGTCTCGATCCGCCCGACCGTGGCGGGGCCGGCGAGGTCGACGACGATGCGCGAGCGGCCCGGCGCGAACAGGCCGTAGCGGAACGACTGCACCAGGCCCTCGCGGCGGCGGCCGGTCTCGGGGGCGAGCTGGAAGTTGACCTCGGCGAGGTCGATCACCGCCCGGTCCGGGCGCTCCATGACGAAGGCGCGAGCGTCGACCGGCTTCGACAGGGTGAGGGTGAGCTTGGTGCCAGCAGGCGAGGCGGCGAGGTCGGCCGCGATCGCGACCGCCGGCGGCGCCCGGTCCTGCGCATGCGTCGGCGACACGGCGAGCGCCGGGTTCAGGGCCACGGCCAGCGTGAGGATCGCGGAACGGATCAGGCGCGCGGATCGCAGCATCGGTCGGCCTCCCGAGCCTCCGATACGGCATAGGAGCGACATGGTTAACCGAAGGTTTCCGGCTACGCTTCGTTCGGGCGGCGGCTGTGGCCGCGCCGCGACAGGGGATTGGCGCGGGGAGGCGGGAGCGCTTACGCGCACATCCGCTCTTTGGGGAGCTGCCGGGTTCACGCAGTTCGCCGCGCATGCCGAACCAAGCGCGGGTCCCCTCTCCCGACCGGGAGAGGGGACCGTGCCGTGCTCCGCGCGATCCGTCCAGAGCGGGCATGCGGACAGGTATGAATTCGACAGCGCTGAGGGGGGATAGGCGCGCCGCGCCTCCCTCAGCGCTGCGCGACCATCCGCGTCGCGCGCCGGGCGAGCTCGCTCCAGCAGGTGAGCGAGGCGTCGGCCGCGCGCTGCATCTCGTTGACCTGCAGGCGGATCGCGTCGGCCGGCGAGCGCGCGTCCTTGAGGGCGTTGAGGTGGGTGAGGACCGCGGAACTCTCGTCGCGCATGAAGGCGAACAGGGTCTCGCCGAGGCCTTCGAGGTCCTGGCGCAGGGCCGGGACGGGACGGCGGCCGGCCCGCCAGGAGGCCGGCGAGG
>NZ_VRUX01001139.1:0-715 GCF_008039885.1 Methylobacterium sp. WL103 | reverse complement strand
GCGCGGGGTCGGGGGCGCGGCCGCTCAGGCCTCCGTCACCGCCATCCCGGTTCCGGCAAAGCGATCGGCCCGGAAGCGCGAGGCGCGAAAGCTTCCGGCCTCGGTCGCGTCCACCTCGCCGCGCTGCACCCGAGTCGTCGCGCAGGCCTGGCCGCGGAAGGCGAGGCGGCCGTCGGGGTCGCGGCGCAGGTCGAACAGGGCAGGGGGCAGGGCGAGGCGGGCGGGCTCCGCGAGCACCGAGGCGAGATCCGACGCGGGACCGCTCGACCTGGAGCGCCTGACCGACAGCACCGCGTCCTCGTCGAAGGCCAGCACGTCGAGGACCGGCGATCCCGCGGCCCGATCCGCCGCGTGCGGAGGCACCGACCCTGGGGCGCGACGGGCCAGGACCACGGAGCGCGTCGCCGGGGGCAGGGCGTCGAGGGCCTGTTCCAGGAAAGCCGGGGCGACGAGATGGGTCGGGCGCGGCTGCGCCAGGTTCTCGATCAGGGCCGGCCCGTCGAAGACCGGCATCGTCTCGAGGTCGACGCCCGCGGCGAGCGCCGCACCGAGCCCGGTGATGAGCCCGCGCAGGTCGGAGGGCGGCAGCAGGGTGAGGATTCGGTCGCCGGGTTCGATCCGGGCCGACACGAGATGCGCGGCGATCGCCGCGAGCAGCGCGTCTCCGGTGCGGTGGACCGGCCGGGCCGGATCGCCGGCCGCGAAGCTGACGAGG
>NZ_VRUX01001138.1:0-716 GCF_008039885.1 Methylobacterium sp. WL103 | reverse complement strand
GCGCCGCGACGGCGCTCGTCGGCGGCACCGGCCTGCGCTTCGCGCCCGGCTCAGGCGCGTTGTCACCGATCTTCTATCCCGTGCTCGATCGCCTCGCGGAGCTTGCCAAGACCTGCCCGTCGCTGCGCATCGCGGTCGCCGGCCACGGCGATCCGGCAAAGACCGCCCCGCCGGACGCGAAGGTGGCGGACGCAGCCCAGACGCAGGGTATCGCGAGTGCGGCGCCCAAGCCCGAGGCCGGCAAGGCTGCGTTGGCCAAGCCCGAGCCCACTAAGTCCGGTGAGACCAAGCCGGCCGCGAAGGCGGTGCCCGCAAAGGACGCCAAGGGCTCGAAGGACACCAAAACTTCGAACGACGCGAAGAGTTCGAAGGACGCCAAGGCGGCGAAGGACACCAAGCCGGCCAAGGACACGAAGGCCGGCAAGGAGACCGCCGAGGCGCCGGAGCCCGACCTGCCGCGGCTGCGCGCCGGTGCGGTGGTCGAGTACCTGCTCCAGGCCGGCGCTGGGCTCGACCAGGTCGTCGTCGCCGACAAGCTCTCGGAGCGGCCGGGCATCGCCTTCGCCGTGCTGCCCTGACCTCCGGAAAGGTTTTGCCGTGATGCTCCTCCTCGCCGGCCTGTGGCCGGGATCGTTGGCCGCACTCGTGCTCGGCCTCGCCGTCGGCGGCTTCACTGGGTTGCCGGCCCGGCCGGCGATCCCCGCCGCGCTCGGGGT
>NZ_VRUX01001137.1:0-717 GCF_008039885.1 Methylobacterium sp. WL103 | reverse complement strand
CCGCCGCCCACCCCTTCGTCTCGCGCGGCGGCCTGAAGCTCGAGGCGGCTTTGGACGCCTTCGGCGTGGACCCGGCCGGGCTGCCCTGCCTCGACGTCGGCGCCTCCACCGGCGGCTTCACCGACCTTCTGCTGCGCCGCGGCGCGGCCCACGTCACCGCGGTCGACGTCGGGCACGGCCAGCTCCACGCGAGCCTGGCCGCCGACCCGCGGGTGACGAACCGCGAGGGCGCCGACATCCGCACCCTCGCGCCGGGCAGCCTCGACCCCGCCCCGCGCCTCGCCGGCATCGACGTGAGCTTCATCGCGCTCCGCCTCGTGCTGCCGGCTGTGGCGGGGCTGCTGGCGCCGGGTGCGCCGTTGATCGCGCTGATCAAGCCGCAATTCGAGGCCGGCCGCGGGCGCGTCGGCCGCGGCGGCATCGTCCGCGACGAAGCCGTCCACGCCGAGGTGTGCGAGGCGGTGTGCGCGACGCTCGCCGACCTCGGCTTCACGATCCTCGGCCTGATCCCCTCCCCCGTCCGGGGCGGGGACGGCAACACCGAGTTCCTCGTCGGCGCCCGCGCCGCCGGCGCCACCGCCGCTCCCCCCGAAAGACCCGATGACCGAATCTGAAACCGTCACGATCCGCCGCCTCGGCGCGCGTGGGGACGGCATCGCCGACAACGGCACCGCGATCGCCTTCGCGCTGCCGGGCGAGCGCGTCGCGATCCGGCGC
>NZ_VRUX01001136.1:0-717 GCF_008039885.1 Methylobacterium sp. WL103 | reverse complement strand
TTTTTTTTTCTTGCAGACCCCGGCATACGTTTTTGTCTGCGGTCTGGTGGGCTGGGTGTTGTTTATATCGCGCCTCACCGCGACCGCGGACGACGCCTCGGCCGGCCTCGCGGTCGCGGTCGCCGACGGGTTCACGGTCTCCACCGACCGCGACGACGGCGCCGTGGTGTTCGACATCGTCGCGAAGAAGGACTTGGCCAAGGCCGACGCGACCGCGTTCGAGGTCGTAAAGCTCGACGCCGCCAGGGCCGAGGGCGCTGGCAAGGCCGAGCCCAAGGAAGCGGCGAAAAGCGAAGCGTCCAAGGGTGACGGAGGCAAGGGTGAGGGAGCCAAGAGCCCCACCAAGGCCGACCTTCCGGCGCCCGGTTCCCGCTCCGGCGCCTCGGAGGCCGCCGCCCGTCCGCCCCTGGCCGAGCCGCCCGAGCGTCAGGCCGGCTCCGGCCTGGTCTTCCCCTTCGCCAAGCGCCCGCCGGTCGCCCTTTTCGAGCGCGGCGGCATCGCCAACCTCGTCTTCGAGACCGCCGAGCCGGTCGCCCTCCCGGCTGCCGGAACGGGCACCCTGCGCGCCGTCGGCGAGCCGCTGCGGATGGGAGGGCAGACGGTGCTTCGCTTCGCGGTGCCCGCAGGCGCCCTGCTCGACCTTGTGCCGGTGCGGGCCGGCGCCGCCGCCGGCGCCTGGGAGCTGATCGCGGGCAACAACCTCGGCCCGAGCGACAC
>NZ_VRUX01001135.1:0-719 GCF_008039885.1 Methylobacterium sp. WL103 | reverse complement strand
CCGTCGTACAGGCCGCCGACGCCCTGGCGTCCCGAGACGAGGTCGCGGAACCGCGCCGGGTCGCGGGCGACCACGTCGGCGCTCAGGCGGTCGAGGATTGCGGTGAGGTCGGCTTCCAGCCGTGCCAGGCGCTCGCCCCGCGGCAGGGCGGCCAGGACACGGCCCGAGACTGGCGCGCCGAAGGCCGCGCAGGCCTCCGCGCCGCTCTCGTCCCAGAACGCGTATTCGAGGGCCAGTGGCACGAACTGCGCGTCCGGCGCGATCTCGGCGAGCCTCGCGACGCCAGCGCGCAGGTCGAGGGGCCGCGCGCGCACGTCGGCAAAGCGCCCCTGGGCGGTGATCCAGAGGACGCTCGCCGGCCGGGCGAGGATCTCTCGCGAGGCGGCCATGAACTGCGCCGCGCCCCGGGGCGTGTCGAGGTCGACGCCGAAGGCGCCCATGCGGCGGAAGACGCCGTAGCGTTCCAGCATCCGCGCGTCGAAGGGCGCATAGCTCGACCGCTCGGGGAAGAGCCGCCCGGCGAGCAGGATGATCACCGCCGCGTCCCACCAGGCCGGGTGGTTGCAGTAGACCACCACCGGCCCCGGGCCGAGGTCCGGCGGCAGGCCCCAGCGCGCGAGGCGCAGGGCGTTCATCCGCCGCCGGAGGAAGCGGTCGAAGTAGGCGACCATGAACCGCCACACCACCGGCGAGGCCGGCGGCGGCGCCCGGAACCGGCG
>NZ_VRUX01001134.1:0-722 GCF_008039885.1 Methylobacterium sp. WL103 | reverse complement strand
GGTTTCGCCCCCGCGACCGCGTCGGCGAAACCCGTCCGCGAGCGCATCGCCGCGCTCGCCCTTCGGCAGGTGGCGTTCGGATCGGTCTCGCTGCTGCCGGTGCGGTTCGAGTCGAGCCGCATCGCGGGGCCGTTCGAGGATGGGGGGCGCACGCTGTACTGCGTGTCGAGCCACATGAAGGGTCGCAGCTTCGGCAAGGGCGAGCGCCCGAAGGTCGTGGTCCGCCAGGACAAGGCGGCCGACACGCTGACGGCGATCGACGACGACGAGGTCTGCCAGGGCCACCGCACCGAGCCGTTCGCGGAGCTGGACACGCTGTCGAACACCAAGTCCGGGACCTAGTCCGGCACCATCGGGGGCCGAGCCGGGTTGTCCCGGCCCCGTCCTTGCTCCCCCGGACCGATGCGAAACGCGCCGCTCGCCCTCTCCCTCGACCTCATCGCCCGGGCCCACGCGGTGCCGGTGCCGGACGACGCCGCGGCCCTGCAGGTGATGACCGACGAGGAGCTGAAGCCCGCCCTCGACGCGATCATCGCGCAGCGCGCCGGCGGCGGCGACCTCTGGGTGTTCGCCTACGGCTCGCTGATGTGGCGCCCGGAATTCGATTTCGCCGAGAGCCGGATCGGCACGGTGCGCGGCTTCCACCGCCGGTTCTGCCTGCTGCAGCGTCGGTTCCGCGGCACCCCCGAGCGGCCCGGCTTCGTTCTGGCGCTCGACCGTGG
>NZ_VRUX01001133.1:0-735 GCF_008039885.1 Methylobacterium sp. WL103 | reverse complement strand
CGCCCGCCGGCTGCGCCGCCACGGTGACGCGGCCCAAGACGCCCGAGCCGAAGACGGCGGAGGCCGGATCGCCGGGCATGAGCGAGGCGTTCTTCGAGGCGCTGACGGCGGCCTCGGGCTACGGCGTGCAGTTCGCGAACCGGGTGCTGGTCGCGTGTCCGTAGGCGCCGCGCTAGCTGTCCCGCCGGCCCGGCGCCTGCCGCTGCGGCTTTCGCTGGTCGCCGCCGCGATCGGCGTCGCGGCCCTGGTCCTCGCGCTTCTGGTCTGGCTCGTGGCGCCCGGCCTCGCGACGCCACCGCCGCGGTCTCCGTTCGGGATCGGCTTCCGCGAGGCCGCGCCCTCGGCGACCGGGCTCGGCGGCTGGCTCCTGGCGATCCAATCGAGCTTTTCGCGGAGCCTCCAGGCCGCGCTCGCCGCGATCAAGGGCGGCGGCGACTGGACGCCGCTGGTCACCCTCGGTTTCGCCTACGGCGTCTTCCACGCCGCCGGCCCTGGGCACGGCAAGGCCGTCATCGCCGGCTACCTGTTCGCCGGCGAGCGAGCCCTGCGCCGCGGCTTCGGCCTCAGCTTCGCCGCCGCGGTTCTGCAGGCTTTGGTCGCGATCGCGATCGTCGGCACCGGCCGCCTCGTCCTCGGCGCCACCGCCGCCGGCATGACGCAGGCCGGCAACGCGATCGAGATCGCGAGCTTCGCCCTCGTCGCGGCGATCGGCCTCGCGGTGACCTGGCGCAAGGC
>NZ_VRUX01001132.1:0-735 GCF_008039885.1 Methylobacterium sp. WL103 | reverse complement strand
TCGCCGCGCTGGCCGCCTTCTTCCGCGCCCAGGCTCCGGCCGGCACCGCCGCTTGCCGCGACGCGACCATCGACGCCGGGTGACGGCACCCGGACGAGGCCGACTCGCACAGGGCTGGGTTGTGTGTCGGCCCGCGTGACAGGGTGGACGGCAGGGTGTAGCGCGGCGCCAGGGTCGCGTCTCCGCCATGCGATCGATCGAACCGACGCATCGCCTTGCCTTTTCCCACACGGACCATCGCCCTCTGGGCGGCGCTGATCGCCGCCTCGGCCCTGCTCGGCTTCGGCCTGAAGCTGGCGCAGTTCCCGGCCGCGCTCCTGCTAGGGCCTATGGTCGCCGCGATCGTTTTCGGGGTCCGTGGGGCGCCGCTGCGGATGCCGAAGCCCGCCTTCCAGGCCGCCCAGGCGATGATCGGCTGCATGGTGGCCCACGCCATCACCGCGGAGATCACCAAGACCCTGATCGCCGACGGCCCCCTGATCCTGCTCGTGGTCGGCGTCACGGTGCTGGCCGGCGCGCTGGTCGGGCTGATCCTGACGCGCCTGCGGGTGCTGCCCGGCACCACCGCCGCCTGGGGCTCCTCGCCGGGCGGCGCGGCGGCGATGGTGGCGATGGCCGAGGAATACGGCTCCGATCCGCGCCTCGTCGCCTTCATGCAATACGTGCGCGTCGCCGCCGTGGTGCTCTCGGCCTCCCTCGTGGCGCGGCTGCTCACCGATTCGGCGACGGCTGGGC
>NZ_VRUX01001131.1:0-736 GCF_008039885.1 Methylobacterium sp. WL103 | reverse complement strand
CTCCCGTGCGGCTGCGGGCGTCGCGACGACGCAGGCGAGCGCCAGGAGCGACGCCGCGAGGCGCGCGCGCAAGTTCGAAGCGGATGTCACGGGGAGATGTCCGAAGATCGAGAGGGCTGCGATACTGTTGCCGTCAGGTCGGGCGACAAATCAATCGCCCCGTCGCAACTTGTCCCCGCTCTGCCGACGAGGACGGCACATGGTAAAGGCTTGCCGCCGCGACGCCGGCGGATTTCACGGGTCAGATTTCGGCCCGTTGAAGACCTGGGCCGACAGGGCTGCCACCGTTGCAAGGAATCGACGCCGCGCCAGGAAACGGATTCCGCAACACGGCGAAGGATGACGCGACGGGCCGTGACTTGCTAAGCCTTGCCCGTCACCACCGGATCGCGGCCGCCTGCCGCTCGACCGCGTGACTCAAGGTTCCGTGCCGGCCCGTCGCCGGCCCGGGGACCTCGGATCAAGGACGTTTCGAACCGCCATGCCGAATACTTTGCGAAGCCTCCTGCTCGCCGGCGCGATGACCGGCCTCGCGAGCCTGTCCGCGACCGCACCCGTGCACGCTCAGGGACGGGGCGCCCTCGCGTCGAGCGCCATCGACGGCGTCGGCGACGACGACCGCCTGTTCCAGGACCAGTCCGGCGCGCTCTACCGCCTCCGCGGCGGCCGCTACGAGCCCTATGCCGGCCGCGTCGAGTTCGGCCGCGCCGTGCCCGACCGCGCCACGGCCTCGGAG
>NZ_VRUX01001130.1:0-742 GCF_008039885.1 Methylobacterium sp. WL103 | reverse complement strand
GCGGAACCGACGGCCGGCGGCGCCAGGTCGGCCGTCGGTTCCGCCAAGCCGGCCATCGGGTCCGACAAGTCGCCGGCCGGGTCGAACGCCGCCTGCGCCGCCTCGCCGAACCCGTAAGCCTGGTTCGGTGCGGGCCGGTGGAAGCCGGACGGCGCCGCGACCGACGGGGTGCCGGGCCGGAACGCGCCGGTTCGGGCGGCCTGGAACAGGCTCGGGCTCGCCGCCCCGCCATGTTGAGTCAGGGCATGCTGCGTCAGGGCATGTTGCGTGAGCGGAAGCCCGCCGGAGGGGCGTAGGGCGTCGAGGGTGCGGGCGGCGACGCCGGTCGAGGCCCGCACCCCGCCCCGGCGCAAGGCCTCGTGGATCGCGCTGACGACGAGCGCCCGCACCAGCCCCGGATCGCGGAACCGCACCTCGGTCTTGGCCGGGTGGACGTTGACGTCGACGAGGCCGGGCTCGCAGGCGATCGCCAGCCCGAGCACCGGATGCCGGTCGGAGCGCAGGGTGTCGGCGTAGGCGCCGCGCACCGCGCCGAGCAGCAGCCGGTCGCGGACGGGACGGCCGTTCACCGTGAAATGGATGTGGTTGGCCGCCCCGCGATGGAAGGTCGGCAGCCCGACATGGCCGGTGAGCGAGAAGCCCTCGCGCGCCATCGCCACCGGCAGGGCGTTCTCGGAAAAGTCCGACCCCAGCACCTGCGCCAGCCGGGCGAGGTTGGCTGCCGGGTCGTCCGGCCCGGCGC
>NZ_VRUX01000112.1:0-10133 GCF_008039885.1 Methylobacterium sp. WL103 | reverse complement strand
GAGGATAGGCGGAGCGGGCGGGGCCGGCAGCGACGGCGCAGCTGGTGGAAGCTCTAACAGCGGTACCGGAGCGGAAGCGACGACGGTAGGCGGCGGTGGCGGCGGCGGCGGCGGGGCTGAAGCTTCTGACGTTGCTAGGGGTGCCATTTTTTTCGCTGGCAGCGGCACCGGAATCACTGGTGGCAACGGTGGGGCCGGCAACGGTACGGGTAGTGGCGGTGGGGGCGGAAGCGGCGGTTATGCTGGCTTCGTGGACGGCGATGGGTCTATTATTCTCCTGAAAGACGTGACCGTCAAAGGTGGAACCGGCGGGCGGGGCGGAGCGGCCGGTGGTGCCGCCGTCTCTTTCGGTGGCAATGGGGGAGACGGCGGCGCAGCTGCCGCATTAGGAGACGGCGCCTCACTGGAAATCAGGGCTGGTGGAACCGTTCGCGGTGGCACGGGCGGAGCCGGCGGCGAGGGCGGGGCGTTGGGCACCGCTGGAACACAGGGCGCGGGTGGTGCCGGGGTCATCGGATCGGGGATCACCGTTACTGTAGTGGCTGGTGCGACCTTGGAAGGTGGCGTTGGATCGACGGCTGGCAATGCGGCGACGTTCGTGTCTGGCGCGAACGTGCTCAATCTCGGCGGCACAATTACGGGAAATCTCGCAATCCAGACCGGGATGCTGCAAGTTAACGCAGCCGACGGTGGCTCCACTCTGGCCAACGTCATCACCGGTGCTGGTGGGCTGATTCAAAGTAGCGCCAATGCGCTGACGCTAACAGCAGAGAACACCTATACTGGTGCCACAACAATCAACGGCGGAACGTTGCAAGCCGGCGCGGCTAATGTTATCGCCGCGCTGAGTGCTTTGGTGCTTAATAGTGGAACTTTTGATCTCAACGACTTCAATCAATCAGTCGGCTCGATAAACGGCGAGACAGGAATAATCAATCTCGGATCGAAGACCCTAACTTTCGGAACGTTAGGGGGTAGCACGTCATACGGCGGCGCAATTACAGGTACGGGCGGTATCACCATGATTGGTGGTGCAAAGCAGTTCCTAGGCGGAGACAATACATATACTAGTATAACGAGAATCACATCTGGCACCCTGAACATCACAAGCTCGACCGCTCTTGGTACGGCTGAAGGCGGTACGGTTGTGCAAGCGGGCTCCGTGCTCGAAGTCCAAAACGACATTACGGTCATGGGCGAAGCCTTGACGCTGTCCGGGGACGGCGGCGGCGGCGGTGCCCTGCGCAGTATCTACGGTAACAACACCTTGACCGGTACGATTACATTGGCTGCAGACACGCGCATCAACTCGGACGAAGATACGTTGCGGTTGACCGGTGGTATTTCCGGCGACGGCGCACTTCGGAATCTGACGCTGGGCGGAACGGGCAACGGTTTGGTTTCCGGTGCCATAGCCGGGAACCTTAATGCCCTTACCAAAGATGGAGCTGGAACCTGGATCCTGTCGGGCGCTAACACCTACACCGGCGCCACAACGATCGCTGGCGGCACGCTCAATATCCAAAATGGCAGCGCGCTGGGTACGGCGGATGCTGGCACCGTGGTTGGGAATGGTGCTGCGCTGCAGCTTCAGGGTGGCATCACCGTCGTCAGCGAAACTCTGACGCTCGCGGGCGCTGGTTTGGGCAAAGGCGCCCTACAGAACGTTTCGCAGGACAACACCTACGGCGGCGTCATCACGCTGTTGGATAACAGCGTCATCGCTTCGGCCGATGGCACGCTGACGCTTACCAACGCGGTAACGAACAAGGGGGATGGCAACCTCAACCTCAGCGGCGCAGGAAACGGCGTCGTCTCTGGGCCGCTGACACTCACCAACGGCTTCCTTGCAAAAAGCGATGGTGGGATCTGGACGCTATCGGGCGCCAACACTGTCAATGGGGTGCAAATCGAGGCCGGCACTTTGCGGGTGACCAACTCGGCAGCGCTCGGGGCGGGTGAGGTGGAGGTGTTCAGCCCGACAGCCTTGGGAACGCTTAACATCGACGGCAGCCAAGCGCCCGTCATGATCACCAACCTGATCAAACTAAACAACGCTGGCGTGGGAGGTCTGGGCGCACTGACTGGCAGCGGCACAGCCAGCGTGACCGGCAACGTTGTTTTGGACAGCAACGCGACGATCGGCACGACGGCATTGACCGACAGTCTGACGATTTCGGGTCAAGTCCAGGGCGGAGACAATGCTACTCTAACTAAGGTTGGAGCAGGCACGCTCACCCTAACCGGTGCCAACACCTACACCGGCGGGACGACGGTCACGGCAGGCACCCTCAGGGTCCAGAATGATTTGGCGTTGGGTACAACGACTGCAGGGACGACGGTAGCGAACGGTGCCACGCTGCAGATCTCCGGTAGTAGGATAGCCGAAGCACTGACGCTCTCCGGCACGGGTGTCAGCAACGGTGGCGCCCTGCAACTTGAGGGTTCCGACAGCACCGTTTCAGGAGCGATCACGCTCGCGGCAGACAGCCGGATCAACGTTGGGGTCGCCAGTAATGGCACACTCGCAGGTCCGATCGATGCCGTGCCCACAGGTGCTGCCCTCACCTTAGGAGGTACTGGCATTGGTAATGTCTCAGGAAACATCGCTGCAAGTGTCAGTAGCCTCACGATTGACGCAGCGGACACCTGGGTTCTTCGTGGCATAAACAGTTACACCGGAGCTACGACGATTTCGTCGGGTAGGTTATTGCTCTGGGAGAATGGTTCGATCAGCACATCGAGCGGCGTAGCTATCGCTACTGGTGCGACCTTCGACATCTCCATTCATACCGGCGGTGTGTCGATCAAGAGCCTGGCCAGTTCGGCTATGGATCAGACTGGCGCCGTCACGCTAGGTGACAATGCTCTCACACTTACGGCCGCCACCGGCACCTTCTCCGGCACGATCACCGGTACGGCGACCAGCAACCTCACACTGCAGTCTGGTACAGAGATCCTTGCCAACGCCAACACGGGCTTTGCCGGGGCCGTCAACCTCACCGCCGGCACGTTGGCGTTGAACCACGCCACGACGGTCGGGGGCACGACCACCATTGACGCAGCCGGTTCAGGCGCGATCACCTTCGCTGCCGGCGCGCAGACGCTGCGCCTCGACACGGCGGGTACGCTCGCCAACACCATCGCGAGCTTCGCGGTGAGCGACACCATCGACCTACGCGCTATCAACTTCACGGGGGCGCAGCTGAGCGTCAACGGTACGACGGTGACGGTGACGGAGACCACGGGAGGCAACGACGTCAATGTGCTAACGATCAACGCCGCCGCCCCCGGCTATCAGTACGCGCTGGTGAACGACGGGGCCGATTTTGCAGCACTCCAACTTCAGGCCATCCCACCGGCACCGCCCCAACCACCGGCTCCCTCAGGGCCGACAGCGGTAGCCGACACCGGCAGCACCGTCATCGGCACGGCCGTGACGAAGGCGGCCGCGATGGGGGTGCTGGTCAACGACAGCGGCGCAGGCGGTACGCTCGCCGTCACGGCGGTGAATGGCCAGACGGCGGCCGTCGGCAAGGCGGTCGCGGGCGCCTACGGCAACCTGACGCTCAACGCGGATGGCTCGTACAGCTACGCCCCCGATCCGGCCAAGGCCGTGTTCACAGGCTCGGTGGTAGATCATTTCACCTACACCGACACCGCCAACGGGCAGACCGCGACGACCACCCTCGACATCACCGTGGCACCACCGGCCGCGAGCGTACTGTCGCTGTTCGGCACGGTGGTCACGAACGCGGCGACCCAAACGGGCAGCGTGTACGCGCTGTATGAAGGCCTGCTCGGCCGGGCACCCGACGCGCTCGGCTTGGAGGGCTTCTCCGCGTCCATCCAGGCCGGCTCGAACCTCACCAGCGTGGCTCAGGCGCTCCTCGGCTCGCCCGAGCACGGCCCGGCAATCAGCGATCCGACTGCCTACGTGCAGAGCCTGTACACCAACGTCCTGCATCGCTCGGCGGATGGTGGCGGGCTCACCTACTTCACCAACGAGCTGAACGCGGGCGTCTCGCAGGCTACCGTGGCGGTGCAGATCGCCACGAGCACGGAGGCGCAGAACGTGAACGCCAAGGCCTTCAGCACCGGCGTGTTCGTGCCCGACGCAATCGATGCGGCAGTGGCACGGGAGTACTACGCCGTTCTGGGCCGGACGCCCGACGCGACCGGGCTTCAGAGCTTTGAGTTCCAGGTGAAGCAGGCGGCGGTAAGCGGCGGGGCTAACGGCGCGATCCAAGCGCTCGGCAACGTCGCCAACGCGATGCTGAACTCATCCGAGTACGCTTCGACGCACATGGGCCTGAGCGACGCCGGGTTCGTGGACAGCCTCTATGTCGGGGCGCTCGGGCGACATGCGGATGCCGGCGGCGCAGCTTTCTTCGCCGACCAGCTCGCGCATGGGATCTCGAAGGCAGCGGTTGCCCTGGAGATCAGCCAGAGCTTCGAGGCACAGGTCCACCTCGTCGGGCAGATCGAGAACGGGTTCCACCTCATCGGGTGAGGCGGCGCCTGATCCTCAATCCTGAAACGACCCTCAGCCCGGCCAGCATCCGCTGCGCCGGGCTTCTTCGTGCATCTACGTCTGTGATCAGATTTAGCTGCGAGCGGCCATCGCTTTCCTCGACGAGTTCGACTTCCGGTACAACAACCGGGTGAAGCTCGGCGTGGATGACGTGGAGCGGGCTGACCGGGCGCTCGCTGGCATCTCCGGCAAGCGCCTGACGTATCGAACAGTTAGTTAAGAAGATTTTTTAAGGCGCGGAGACCTAATGCCATCCGGCGGTTTCCTCGGGTCGTACACCCCTTTAATAGCGATATCGCGCGGCCAATAGCCAAGGTTTTCAAGGCTGACAAAGTCATCTTGGTGCCGCCAAATAATGGTGCCAAGATTTTTTGCTTTATCTTTTCCTGCCATTGGAACGCCGTCACGTTCCATCGCAGCGACTAGAGCGCCGCGCTTCACCGGGCGGCCAATCTTGAGCAGGGTATTTCTCGCAAACCGAGCTATCTCTTCAGGAGGGAGTATCCCGCGTTCGCGCTGCCGCTCAACTGGCGTCTCCTTTGCTTTTTTCGACTTTGAGCTATTTCCGCTGATGTCTGAAAAAGTGTTGGCGAGGGCACTAAGCGTATCAATAGCTTCTTCAAGCTTCGTGAGTTCGGCACGAAGTTCGGCTCTTCGCTGCACAAGTTGATCAATAACTTCGGTAACGTTTGCCATGACGGGATCGAACGCCTCAAGTCCGATTTCAGTGTGCCCTAAGAGCCCTAACAGTGCACTCATCCGCCCCAAAATTCCTGTTGGAATGGTTAAGGAATCCTTAACATGCACTCCGCACGCTGTGGAGGACACGACCCAGGCTATTGTGGCGCCGAGCGAAACGGCGTACTGATTCCCAGGCCGATTTAGAATCGGTTGCTGGATGGAGTGAGCATGACAGCTAGTAGCCCCCGGCGCTTTGGCGCCACCGGCGTGCCTGGGGGAGACTAAGGAAGAGGATCGGCAATCCTGCTTGCAACAGGAAAACCGATCCCCGTGGTGGACCAGCAGCCGGGCGGCGAAGCGCGCGACGCAGTGGTATCCTTGCCGATATCTTGAATCGCACGTTAGCCGCCCACCCTGCAACCCCTTTCTTACGGAAGGAGAGCGCGATGGTATGGGTGAACCCCTACGTCCGCCGGCGGTTCGGGTCTCTCGAACACGTCTGCGGCCACTTCCGCAGCTTGCCGGCGTAGAGCCGCAGCGCGAGTTGCCCTATGGCAAGCGTGATGCGGTTGGCGGGTGACGAAAATGGTCTCTAGGTAGGCTCTGGCCGTCGGGTTCGCCCGGCGGCTTTTTGCTGTCGGCAAGCCTTCGCCGTAGTCTGAGATGAAGGAGCCGTCCACATGCCCGATGTCATTGCGTCCGATGCGACGATTGCAACGGTTCTGAGCAGCCTAAGGAACCCAGAGCGTTACGTCTGCGGCGTCTTGGATCAGATGTTCGCGTGCCGTAAGGCGCACGGAAACGCGGCTGTCAGGATCGGCGTCACTGGTACGGGTTTGATGCCCTACTATCGTGTGATCTTCGACGCGGAGGACGGCTCGGCAGACTCGAACGACCGCATATTTGGCGCCTACTTCGATAACCATACGCCGCTTGAGTGGAAATCGAGCGAGGCGAGCAACCGCTTGTGGAGTTCCCGGTTCATGTCGTTTGAGGAAGTGCAGGCTTTGCTTCCGCAGGTGCGGCCGTCACGAGTGAGGAACGTGCGATGACAAACACCTCCACCAAGCCCAAGCCGCCTGGCAAGAAGGTCGAGCCGCTGTCCCCGGCCGAGCAGCGCCGCCGCTTCGAGGAACCGTCCCGCGAGCTAGGGACGGACGACGGGGAGACGTTGGACCGAGTGTTCGGGAAGATAGTGCCGGCGAAGGTACCCGCTCACAACAGCGGCAAATGATGACTAGAGCTCTCCCGATTATTGTCCTGACGAGTTCAATCGCTTCGAGCCCCGCTACCGCAGACGAAGTGTGGGTTTGCACCTCGGGAGGAGATAGTCCAACCCCGATGTCGTACTACGTGCAAAGCGGAACTTTGCTAGAATTGCCTTCAGTTTACGGGAAGCGCTACAAAATAGTTCGCAATGATGAAAATGTTCTTGTAGGCATTGCGACCACTGAGGGTAGTATAAACAAATCAACAGGCCAATTTGAGTTTGGGGCTTTCACGTTTGCACTAGCGAAGCCGAGCGGAAGCTACACTCTTTCGTACTCATATAGCTACGGCCATGGGGCTATGGAGAAGGGCGCCTGCGTCCGCTCATAGGGGCCGCGGCTCTTGAGTACGTCAAGTGCAATATCGCCAACGAAAATGCCCCGCTCGGCGGATGCCGGCAGGGCCAAGTCGCGGGAGGAACAAGGCTGAGGAGCCTCACCCTTCGGGCGCCGGGGGAGGCGCATGGAGCCGCCTACGGTGACGCCGACGACGAAGGCCGTCGCCGTTCACCGCCCGCCGTAGCCGCCGGCCCCATGATCAGCGACTTCAGCGCCGCATCGGTGAACGGCGTTTCGGCGCCCCGCATGATGATGTCGCGGATGCGCTGCACGCTGTCCGGCGCCGCGAACGTCTCGGCCAGGGTCGCGTTGTTGCGGCCGAGATAGGCCCGGCGCGAGGCATCGCCGACGTTCGCCAGCAACGACCGCCCTTGGGTCTTCAGCGCGGTCAGGCCCTGCTGCGGTAGCGTCTCGCCCCCGATCTCCGCCCGGTACTGCGTGTTGAAGTCCGTCGGGCTTCCCTGCGGCTTGCGCGTGCCGGTGGCGCGGAATGCCTCGACGAGATCACCGACCGCCCGACGTGCCTGCGGGCATTTATAATGCTGAGGAACACGGCACGTCTGTAGCAACGGCTACCTCACATGAGAAGCTGAAGACCTAGCTCTATCTGTCCGGAGAGGTGGATCTGTGCCTCGCCACTTTCGGCGATCTCCAAGGCGACCATTCCTCGGCTCGTACCCTGCGCCAACTCGGCAGCGTAATAAGTTGCACCGCTACCATCAGCGTGCCGTCCAAGTGCGTTTACGAACAAGCTATCGACGAAAGCCGCGTTCGACTGGTCGGGATGCGTGCTTGCGTAAGCCGCGGTGCCGAGCAGACCATTAGCTACGCGTTCTAAGCCTTGATAGCCTCCATCCGGGCCGCCAACGGCTGCTCTAGCGCTCGCGGTGTACACATTCAGGCCACCTGTGTCTGGCGCGCGCCCCAGCAAGCCGTAGAACAGTCGTGCCACTCCAGCAACAATCGCGTCGGGCACGAACACGCCGGCCGTAAATGTCGGAGCGAGTACAGCCTGAGCCTCGGGCGAGGTTCCGATCTGAACTGCCACCGTCGCTTGCGAGACACCCTGGCTCAGCTCGTCTGTGAAGAACTGTAATCCGCTGGCGTCCGCCGTTCGATGCAGCAGATTCGTATACAACTCCTGCACATAGCTTGTTGAATCCGTAGAGCGTACGCCACGTTCCGCCGAACCAATAAGCGCATTAGCTACGTCGGTAAGGGAAGCACCATTTGCGACAGCGTTGGTAAATCCTTCCAATCCAAGCGGATCTGGCGCACGACCCAGCAACGCTTTGTACAGTGCGAAGACGCCTCCCGCGGATGTGGCCGGATTGGTCTCAACCGTCCCGAACGTGTGCAGGACTCCACCAAGATCATCGCTGATTGTACCGTAATCTGCCGACCCAATCACAGTTCCAAAATTCGGATTTGTGAGCGATAGGGCGAATGACTCGTCTGACTCGAAGACGCCGTCGCCGATAACGTCGATACTAATCGTCTTAGTGGTCTCGCCTTGCGCAAAGGTTATCGTACCCGACGGTAGAATGCCGCCTTTGAAATCGGCTCCAGACGCTGCGTTCGAAAAGCCTCCAGTGACAAAGTAATCAACTGTCTCACTTGGCTCAGCTTCGCCAATGCGTGAGACGGTGTACTTGAACGTCGTGGTGAGCCCAGGAGGGCCCTCCGCCAGGGTGGAAGGGAAGGGTCCCGACAGACTCAGGAATGGTACCGGGTCATCGTTGCGAATGATCCCGTTGGCAATGGTTTGGCCGAGCACAGCGTTCGTGGACGGGTTTGACAAAGTGACTGTGAAGCCTTCGTCTGCCTCATATATCCTGTCGGGGTCTATCGCTAATGATATTGTAGTGGAGACCGATCCGGCCGGAATGGTTACTTGGCTTGACGAGAAAGCGCGACTATAAAAATCCGAAGCGCTGGCGGGGTTTGCTCCACTACCTGCGGCGCTTACGTCGACCGTAACATCCTCCGCAGTGCTGCCAGTGCGTGAAACGCTGAATTCGGCAACCGTGTAGCTTCGGTTTCCTTCGACGATATCGGATGAAAGTGAGGCAATCGAAACTATGGGACGGGCATCGTCGGGGTTCGTTGCCATGTCTTGATCCTTATGACGTTCGTCGACCCGGCCCGCTCAATACGGACGCCTCTATGCCGTAGCCTACCTCGCGTTTGGTGATACACACAAATGAGCATCGCGCACGAGCGTGCGACATTAAAAACCGTTCGGCAGCACCACGGCGCAATATCCAACGCGTGCAGTCATACCGGAAGGGCGCAGATTGCGCGTCATTCAGAAAGTCCCAAAGATTACTCGCACCTTGCGCTGTACGTTTGTTAGCGCGCGGCTCGATCCCGAGTGAACGGCTGTCTTCATTTACCGGAGCAGTATATCTTCAACCAGCCTAACCTCGGCAGGAGGCATCGCCGATCCTCGCGATGTTGACGGACAGAAGATCAAATTTTGCCATTGGTTGACGGCGACTATCGGTCGCTCGCCCTGCGCACCGCCGCCACCTCGGGCCGCTGATGCTCGTCGTCGGCCTCGTCCAGGAGCTTGATCGCTTCCGTAGCCCGCGCCCCGTAGGCCGTCTGTAGCTCCCGGCGCTTCGCCGCGTAGGTCGCCGGGTTGTAGTCCTCCAACAGCCGGGCCGCGAGCTCGGGGTTCTGAACCACCTCGTCGCGCAAGCGCGAGATCGCCCCGGACTGGATCTGTGCCGACTTGCGCCGGAGGTACGTGGCAATGAGGTCGACGCCGGCAATGGTCGGCGAGAGCTGGCCGCGGTGGACGCTTCGGATGCGGCTGGCGATGGATGAAGCAGAGAGCGCCGCATCGTAGCCGGCCTTCATGCCCTGAGCCGTCCCCGATGAGCCGGGACGGCGCGCCCGCGTGGCGCTGTTCGCGCCGGCTAGGGCGTCGAACACGTCGGTGATGTCCCGGAGCTGTTCCGGCTTGTCGCGGTACAGCACCTCGGCGACGGCCTTCGTTTGCGGGTCGTTCAGGAAGTCGTTCCCGCGTCGGCCGCTGATCTGCTTCGGCTGGTTCACGCCGCCGTCGACGGTGGCCCGATCCTTCAGCGCTTCCCAGAACGCCGCCCGGGCGTGCTCCGGGTTCGTGCCGGCGGTGTCGAGGAGCCGTTGCGCCGCCTCGGCCGGCTTGGCCGCCCCGAGGACGGTGCGCATCGAGCGGACCGTCCCGGCCTCGTCATACCGGAGATAGGCGGCCTCCGGCGAGCGGCCGGGGGTCGTGAGATCGCGCCGGGTCGTGTCGGCTGCAGCGCGGGCCTCCGCCGATG
>NZ_VRUX01001129.1:0-742 GCF_008039885.1 Methylobacterium sp. WL103 | reverse complement strand
CCTCCGGCCCGAGCAGCCCCGCGGCCAGAGCCGAGACGTCGCCGTTCATCACCACGGCGTCGGCGGCGATCCGTTCGCCGCCGACGAGCATGACGCCCGAGACGGCGCCCCCCGAGACCAGGATGCGCTCGACCCGGGCGCCGGTGCGGAGGGTCGCGCCGCGCTCGGACGCGAGCTCGGCGATCGCGGCGGCGAGCTGGCTCAAGCCTCCCGCGATCGACCAAACGCCCGCCTGCTCGACATGGGCGACGAGCATCAGCGTGGCCGGAGCCTGATACGGCGAGGAGCCGCAATAGGTCGCGTAGCGGGCAAACAGCTGCCGCAGCCGCGGGTCGCGAAAATAGTCGCCGAGCGCGCCCCACAAGGTGGCGAAGGGCTGGATCCGCCAGAGGTCGCCCAGGCCCGACAGGCCGGCGCGGCGGGCGAGGTCCACCGGACCCGGCCGGGCGCCGCGGATGAACGGCGCGTCGAGGGTGCGGAAGACCTGCTCGCTGCGCGCGCAGAAACGGCGATAGCCGTCGGCCTCGCGCGGCCCGGCGAAGTCGGCGATGGCGTCGGCGGAGGCGTCGCCGTCGAGCAGGTCGCGCTCGGCCACGTCGAAGGCGTGAAAGTAGGCGTCGGCCTGAGCGACCCGCGCGGCGAAGCCCGCATCCGCGCCCTCGGCGTCGCCGTAGGCGTGGCTGCTGGCCGCGAGGTAGGCGCGCCCGAGGTCGTTTCGGTCGGCCCAGGCTCCGTCGAGGGC
>NZ_VRUX01001128.1:0-742 GCF_008039885.1 Methylobacterium sp. WL103 | reverse complement strand
CATCACAGCGCCCGCCGCCCCCTTCCGGTCCCGCCCCGGACCGTGCCGCCGGATCGCCCGGCCCGTCCTCCGATGGCGCGTGAACTGGGGCCTTTCGAGGGCGCCCGCGTCGCGTTGCGTTCTCCGCCTCACCGGCTACACAGGGCACCGGTGGGCGTGCGGCTGTCGAGCACGCTCGTGACAGCGGAACAGGGCAGAAGGCAACGCCATGTCGGACGGCATCACCATCCATTTCGCCCCCCTCGGTCGGGGCGGATCCGGGGACCTCGTGGTGTTCGTCGGCGACGACCTCGTGCTCGGCGCGGGCGCCCGCGACGCGCTCGGTCAGGCGGGCGTCGACCTGGTCTCCCGGGCCGCCGGCAGCGAGAAGTTCAAGGCGCGCGCCTCGAGCGCGATGGTGCTGCCGGCGCCGGCCGGCGTCGACGCGGACCGCCTCGTGGTGGTCGGGCTCGGCACCGACAAGGACCGGGGCAAGATCGACTGGCCGGTGCTTGGCGGCTTCACCGCGGGCAAGGTCGCGGGCCGCGAGGCCCGCGTGGTGCTCGACTGGCCGGGCGCCGCGGCGATGCCGGCGGACGCCGCCGACTTCGCGCTCGGCGCACGCCTGCGCAGCTACGCCTTCGACCGCTACAAGACCAAGAAGAAGCCCGAGGCCGAGGACGCGAAGGCCGCGACCACGCTGACCCTGATGCTCGCCGGCCTCCTCCTTGCGGGGATCCTCGAAGTTCACGAACACCTGGAG
>NZ_VRUX01001127.1:0-743 GCF_008039885.1 Methylobacterium sp. WL103 | reverse complement strand
CTGTCCGACGATCCCGAGACGCTCAAGGCGCAGCTCGTCGAGGCGCAGGCCGAGAACGAGCGGCTGCGCCAGATCATCCTGGCGATGCAGCGCCACCGCTTCGGACGCCGGGCCGAGAGCCTGCCCGAGGACCAGCTCCTGCTCGGGTTGGAAGAGGCCGAGCAGGTCGAGGCCGCGGGCTTTGCCGCCCAGGAGGCCGAACCGGCCAAGAAGGCGGTCCGGGTCGGCAAACGTCGCACCAACCGCGGGGCGCTCCCAGCTCATCTGCCGCGGGTCGAGACCCTCGTCGACATCGACAGTACCGCCTGCCCGTGCTGCTCGGGCGCCCTGCACCGGATCGGCGAGGACGTATCCGAGCGCCTCGACGTGGTGCCGGCGCAGTTCCGGGTTTTGGTGATCCGCCGCCCGCGCTACGCCTGCAGAGCCTGCGAGGACGCGTTCGTGCAGGCCCCGGCCCCGGCGCGGCTGATCGAGGGCGGTCTGCCCACCGACGCGCTGGTCGCTCAGGTGCTTGTTTCCAAATACGCCGACCACCTGCCACTCTATCGCCAGGCGCAGATCTTCGCCCGCCAGGGCGTCGTCCTCGACCGTTCGACGCTCGCCGACTGGGTCGGGCGCGCCGCCTTCCTGCTTCGGCCGGTGCACGAGCGGTTGCTGGAGACGCTGAAGCGCTCGGGCAAGCTGTTTGCCGACGAGACCACGGCGCCCGTGCTCGATCCCGGGCGCGGGCGCACCAAGACCGG
>NZ_VRUX01001126.1:0-744 GCF_008039885.1 Methylobacterium sp. WL103 | reverse complement strand
AGCTTGAGGTAATCCGGCTCGTAGTTCCACCAGCCGTCGGCGGGGGCGACGGGACGCGCCCGGCGTAGCAGCCATCCGATCCGGCCGACGACCTCCTGCGCCACGTTGAAGCGCAGCAGGCCGAGCGCGTAGGTGACGGGGTCGCGCTCCAGCAGCCAAAACGGGAACGGCTTGCCCGGCGGCAGCGCCGGGTCGTCGGTGCACCAGAAGTCGTCGGCCGCCATCACCAGGGCTGCCGGCGTGGGATGGTGGCGCAGGAACCAGTCGAGGATCAGCAGCTGCTCGCCCGGTCCGGTCGCGGGCACGGAGAGCTGCACGAACGGGATGCCGGTAGCGGCCGCAAGGCGAGCGGGCTCGACGAGCTGGATGTGCGAGTTGCCGAGGATCGCACCTGAAAACGCCGGGTCGCGCCCGCGGACGGCCAGAGCCGTGCGTGGCCCCTGCGGCCGGACGGCGCCGACGGAGAACAGCCGCGACCGCCCGCTGTCGTAGGGGTCGATCGCGACGGCGAGCGCGAGGTAGCCGGACAGGATCGCCGCCGCCGTGAACACGGCGGTGCGGGCGAAGGCGGACCAGGCCGTGGCAGGCGACGGGCTGCGCATCGGCTCAGAACTGAAAGTAGATGAAGTCGTAGTTGCCGTCGTCGCCGATCTTCAGCAGCACGACGACGAAGAGCAGCGCGAAGGCGGCGGCGATCAGCCGGCTCGGCGGCAGGCGGTGGACCGCCGCCCAGGCGCTCGGCCC
>NZ_VRUX01001125.1:0-746 GCF_008039885.1 Methylobacterium sp. WL103 | reverse complement strand
AGCCGGCGCAGCTCCGGGCCGCTCGCGGGCAGGCCGCAATTGATCACGATCCGCTGCGGCCCGCTCGACATCTCGAAGGAGAGGCAGCCGGCCCCGGCGTTGAGCGAGTACGGCAGCGGCGGCGGCGCGCCGACATCGGCCACGATGACGATGCGGCCGCCTTCCAGGCGCTCGTAGCCGGAGTTCGGCGCATGCATCATCGGCTGCGCCAGGGCGCCGTCGTAGATCAGCAGCGTCGCGAGGTGGTCGGCGGCCGTCGCGCCCATGCCGTTGAAGTGGCTGAGCGAGGCGTCGGCGTGCCGGAGCAGGCGCAGCAGCGGCAGCATCCGGTCGATGGCGCCGAGCAAAGCCGCCGGCGGCTCGACGCTGCGGCTGAGATAGCTCTGGCGCAGGGGCAGCAGGTCGAGGAGCAGTTCCATCGCGAAGCGCGGGTCGCGCGAGCGGTGGCCGCCGTCGGCCATGATCTGGCGGTCGAGCTCGCGCGAGAGCACGCGGGTGGCCCGCCGCAGGATCGGCTGGATGCCTTCGCAGCACAGGCCCGCGAAGCACAAGGCGACTGCCGCGTTCAGCCGCCATTGCGGCGGCACCCCGCGGCGCAGGTCGCGCTCGAGCTGCTGCGCGCCCCGGGCCAGCGCCTTCAGGAAGGCCTGGTAGAAGGCGTGGTCGGCCCCTTCCAGCACCAGCGGCGACTGGCTGAGGAACGAGATCAGCCGGCGCGCGGCCACCGGCGTCTGGCGCGCCAGGGC
>NZ_VRUX01001124.1:0-746 GCF_008039885.1 Methylobacterium sp. WL103 | reverse complement strand
ACCCGCCCGAGCCGGCCCCCGAGCGCCGCCCGTTCCGGGCGTTCCTGCGCCGGGCGAGCTGAGCGTCAGGGCTCGGGGTGCCGGGCGATCAAGGCATCGAAGAGCATGGGTCTGCAACGGAAGTTCGTCGCCCGCAGCCGGTCGACGGCGTCGCGCACGTCGAGAAGCCTGCGCCGCGCAGCCAGATCGATGATCCCGAGCGTGCCGGTGACGGCGACCCCCCTGGCCCGCGCCGCACCGACGCCGGCGCGATCGTCCATCAGGATCAGGTCCGCCGAGAGAGCGGAGGCCAAGCGCAGCGCCTCGCGCTCGCCGGCATCCAGCCTCCCGAGCGACGGGTCCGACCCGGTCGGATCGGGCTCGATCGCGAGCCAGGGCGGAGGCGCCGACATCCAGCCGCGCACCAGAACCGGCGCTTCGGGATGGCTCAACTCCCGACGCACCGTCTCGGGGATCGAGACCCCGGTCAGCAGGATCGGCAGCACCGAGATCCGACGGATCAGGACGAGGTAATGGAGCGGCCCGGTATCTGCGACGGCGCGCAACGGATCTAAAGGCCGAGGCGGTCGAGGTCGCGGCGGTCGGCGTCGAGGTCGGGCACGTCGTAGGCGACGAACACGTCGCGGGCCTTGAGGAAGGCGTCGAGCGCCGCGCGGGTGCCGAACCCGAGCAGGGCACGGAGCTCGGCCTGGGTCAGCCGGCCGGCGCGGAACTCCTCGACCGCGAAGGCCTCGAGCGCACGGCGC
>NZ_VRUX01001123.1:0-750 GCF_008039885.1 Methylobacterium sp. WL103 | reverse complement strand
GCCAACAGCCTGCTCAAGCTGCCGCCGGAACGGGCCGCCGCGATCATCCTGGCGGCGGTGGAGCGCCGGCAGGGCCGGGTGCTCGTCGGCACGGACGCGAAGCTGGTCGCGCTGATCGAGCGCCTCGTTCCGGTCTCGTACTGGAGCCTCATCCAGAAGCTGATCCCGCGCGGCCGCGCCGCGACCTGAGCGCGGATCGCCGCGGGCCGGCCCCAAGACCTTGCCGCCGGGAGAGCGTGGCACACCTCCATTCGACCGGTCCCGGACCGAAGCGAAATACCGGCCTCGGACCGATGGGAAGTGGAGCGCGCCGATGGACCACCCGATCGCCGACCCGGCCAAAACCGGTGCCGAGGAAGGCCTGCTCGGACGCTCGCAGGTTCGGGTCGACGGCCCGGCCAAGGTGACGGGCCGGGCGCGGTTCTCCTCCGACGTCCCGCTGAAGGGGTGCGGGCACGCGGCGCTCGTCACCAGCACGATCGTGCGCGGGCGCATCCGCGGCTTCGACCTCTCCGCGGCCATGGCGACGCCCGGGTGCCTGCGCGTCTTCACCCATCGCGACCTCGCCGGCCGGATCGCGCCGGTGAAGCACCTGATGGCCGGCGGCTACGCCAACAGCGCGCACCTTCCCCTCGGCTCCGATGAGGTCGCCTATGCCGGCCAGATCGTTGCCCTCGTCGTGGCCGAGACGCAGGAGGCGGCGACGGCGGCCGCCGCCCGCGTCCGCGTCGCGTACGCGGAGGCGCCGTT
>NZ_VRUX01001122.1:0-750 GCF_008039885.1 Methylobacterium sp. WL103 | reverse complement strand
GAGCATGGCGCGCGAGCGTTTCGACGGCGACGGCCGCCCCTACACCCGCACGCGCTACGCGGACGCGGCGGGCCGAGTGTTGCTGGAGGATTGGCGGGTTCGTGGCGCTGGCCACGCCTGGTCGGGTGGGGACCGGGCTGGCAGCTTCACCGACCCGCAGGGGCCCGACGCCTCGCGCGCCATGCTCGACTTCTTCGCCGCGCATCCCAAGGGGTTTTGAGGGCAGGGGGCGCGGGTCGTCGACGGCCTGCGCCCTCTCGTTCGGCATCCATCGTTCATACGGTTTCCGATCGATGGCTTCGCCGGCGCGACGTTTTCCCGGACGCCCGGAGCGTCGGCGGAAGGTGATCCGGGACCCGGCATCATCAAGGGCCGCGTCAGCGGCTCGATCCGAACGGCGCAAGGTTTCGACGCTTCGCGATGCCTTCTGCTGGGTCTCGGATCGGGTTCCGCTGACGCTTCACCCGTCCGGGAAAACGGGCGCGGTGCTCACCGAGCTAATCCACCGGAAATCGTATCAGACCGGGACGTTGTCGATGAGCCGCGTCTTGCCGAGGTAGGCGGCGGCGAGCACGCGGGCAGGGCCGTCGACCCGGGCGAGCGGCGCCAGCGTCTGCGCATCGCAGACCGCGAGGTACTGCACCGAGAACCCTGCCGCCTCCAGGGCGGCGACACCCTGCGAGATGGCAGGCGCCGTCTCTGCGCCGTCCCGCGCCTCCGCCGCGATCCGCGACAGCACCGCGTGGAGCG
>NZ_VRUX01001121.1:0-750 GCF_008039885.1 Methylobacterium sp. WL103 | reverse complement strand
ACGGCGCCCCGGCTTTGGCCGAGGCGCCGTCGCCCGAGGCGAGCGCCGACGCCGACGCCCCGTGATCTGAACCCGTCCCCGCCGCACGCCCGAAAAGGACCGGCCGCCCGATGCGCCTGAACGTCTCGGCCTACGCGATCCGCAACCCGATCGGGCCGCTGGTCCTGTTCCTCGTCCTGATCGTGCTGGGCCTCGTCAGCTTCCGCGGGCTCGCGGTGACGCGGATGCCGAACGTCGACGTGCCGATCGTCTCGGTGGCGATCACGCAGAGCGGCGCCGCGCCGTCCGAGCTTCAGACCCAGGTGACGAAGTGGGTCGAGGACTCGATCGCCGGCGTGCGCGGGGTCAAGCACATCACCTCGGCGATCACCGAGGGCTCCTCCGTCACCACCGTCGAGTTCCGGCTGGAGGTGAACACCGACCGGGCCGTCAACGACGTGAAGGACGCGGTCTCGAAGATCCGCATCAACCTGCCGCGCACCATCGACGAGCCGGTGATCAGCCGCGTCGAGATCGCCGGCCTGCCGATCCTGATCTACGGCGTCACCGCGCCGGCGATGAGCCCGGCCGAGCTGTCCTGGCTCGTCGAGGACAAGTTCGCCCGCATCCTCCAGGGGGTGAAGGGCGTCGGCGGGGTCGAGCGCGTCGGGGGCGTGGCGCGCGAGATGCGCATCGAACTCCAGCCCGACCGGCTCCTGGCGCTCGGCATCACCGCGGCCGACGTGAACCGGCAGCTGCGCCTCACCTCGG
>NZ_VRUX01001120.1:0-751 GCF_008039885.1 Methylobacterium sp. WL103 | reverse complement strand
CTGCCGAGCTCCGCGCCGGCTTCCGCGAAGATCTCGTCGAGGATCCAGCGCATGGTGAAGACGGTGGGCCCGGCCTCGATCCGGGTCCCGCCGACGGCGACGCTGCGCATCTTGCCGCCGGGCGCGTCGGCCGCCTCGAGCAGCGTCACGTCGCATCCGGCGCAGGCGAGCCGCAAAGCGGCGACGAGCCCGCCGATGCCGCCCCCGATCACCACGACCCGCTCGATCGCCATCGTTCCTCCGCGGCGTTGACGATCCGGCATTGATCTCCGGAGCCGCAAGTGTCAATCATAGATGACACCTGAGAAAGTCAACGCAAATTGACACGGGAGGCCACGGTGGACGCAGGCCAGCGCATCGAACGGACCCTGGACATCGCCGTCGCCTACGCGGAAGCGCCGGGCGCACCACCGCGGCTCGCGGAGGCGATCCGCTATGCGGTGTTCCCAGGGGGCCACCGCATCCGACCGCGGCTCTGCCTCGCGGTGGCCGCCGCCTGCGGCGACGACGACCCGCAGGGGGCCGAAGCCGCAGCCGCCGCGATCGAGCTGCTGCACTGCGCGTCCCTCGTCCACGACGACCTGCCCTGCTTCGACGACGCCGAGACGCGTCGGAAGAAGGCCGCCGTCCACGTCGCCTTCGGCGAGCCGCTGGCGGTGCTCACCGGCGACGCGCTGATCGTGCTGGCGTTCGAGACGCTGGCCCGCGGTGCAGCCAAGCACCCGCAGCGGCTGGCCGCGCTGGTCGGGCT
>NZ_VRUX01000111.1:0-10159 GCF_008039885.1 Methylobacterium sp. WL103 | reverse complement strand
CCTTCGGGCCGCCCTTGGCGACGCCGACGAGGGCCGGGCGCAGGGTCCGGTCGCCGATGACGTAGCCGGACTGCACCACCTGCACGACAGTGCCGGCCGGCACCTTTGGGTCGGGCACCTCGAACATCGCCTGGTGGCGGTTCGGGTCGAAGCGCTGGCCCTTGGGCTCGACCACCTTCACGCCGTGGCGCTCCAGGGTCTTGGCGAGATCCCGCTCGGTCAGCTCGATGCCGTCGATCAGGCCCTTCAGCGCGCCCTCGGCCGAGGCCCGCGCCTCGGCCGGGACGCTGTCCAGCGCCCGGCGGATGTTGTCGGCGACGTTGAGCACGTCGCGGGCGAAGTTCGTCACCGCGTAGGTCCGGCCGTCGGCGACCTCGCGCTCGGTGCGCCGCCGCAGGTTCTCCATCTCGGCCAGCGTCCGGAGCGTCCGGTCCTTGAGCTCGTCGCGCTCGGCGGTCAGCGCCGCGAGCTTGTCGTCGGCCGGGGCGGCCTGCGCCTCGGGGGCGTCGTGCGGGGCCTCGTGCGCCACGTCGGCCCCGGCCTCGACCGTGTTCTGGCGCGGGTCGTCGTGCTGCATGTCGTTGCTCGTCATCGCGAAAAGGGCTCGCCGGGTGATTTCGGGGTCCGCGCTGATATCAGGCGCGCGGCCTGCGAAATCAACCCGTCCGCATCGGCCGGTCCGTGCCGGCTCGGCGTGTGGCCGCACCGTCCGCGCGGGGTGGTTTTCGGACGGCCTGCCTTCGGGTGTCGAAGCGGGGGCAGCGGACGCTCACTTCGAAGGTAGCGACCGAACCAATCAGTGTGGCAGCTCAGCTCCCGAAAGCTGCCATTCGCGAGATATGGGCGGGGCGGCGGCCACAGCATCTTGATTTTGCGTGAAATCAATGGACCTTGGTGGGGGTGGACGGATTAGGATTGTTAGCAACCCGTGCGGGAAGTACGACGAGATCACGGGGTACGAGGCTACCGAGATCTCAGCGCCGGGATACCGGAACAGGGATAACCCATCAAATGCCGGACAAGCTTCGTCTCGTACAACGCTTAGCATGTTTTAGTGATCGCATGTAGTAACAGGCATGGAAGCTGGAGCAGGCTGGAAAGCTTGCCGATATCGGGCGCTGGGGCAATCCCAATCTGGTTAACGGTCGATGTTGACCTTAGAGATGATGCCGCGTTCATGCCGACTCGATGAACGCACGAGGTGGATTTAGCATCGCCCTGTCATGGTCCGCGGAGCCTCAGGCCCGAAGGGCGACTGGTCTCCTGCGCCAGCTCAACTGCCATACTAAAGGGGGAGGGACTTATACGGGGACAATTCGCCCTTTCGCGAAGCGCGACGGCTTGATTCGAGAGCGCAATCGGTTTGAATGACATCAGCATCGTGTGCCCCCTAAGACCAAAAATCTATCGACATGAATGCTCACAGCGCCGACGCCTCAGCCCTGGGATTTCTATTTCAGGCACAGTACGCTCTGCTCAGGCTTTGGAATGAGTCAAGTTATGATGCTGTTATCTACCTTGAGACATTGCATGACGTTGTATTGGAGGTAAATGGCCAGACTATACTAGAACAGTTAAAGCACTCGCTTTCGACAAAACCTCCTGCGATAACCTTGACTAGCGTAAGCGTTTGGAAAAACGCTGAAAGCTTGGATCGACGTGCTCCCTGACCTCGACCTGACCAAGACATCGCTGCATCTCGTCACCGTGGCAGATTTATCCCCAACCTCACCGCTAAAGGTCCTTCTAGACGAGGTCGGAGATCGGGACGAACTCGTGACTGCGCTTCAAGAGGAAGCGCAACGTGTCGTCCACGAACGAGCCGACGCGGAGGCGCAGGGGATCACCCCGCTTCCCCATGCAAGCAGAGCCCCTGGGTGCAAGGCGTTTCTAGAGCTGTCAGAAGGTATCCAGACCGAACTAGTTTCCAAGATCCGATTGATGCCTGGGCAGCAGAATATCCGGCACATCGAGGACGCGCTCGCCAAAACGCTGACCTCTGTACTCGCGAAGGATCAGCCCCGCGTAGCGGAGCTGATGGTGGAATGGTGGAATCGACAGATCATCCATGCACACTGTGGGAAGCGAACAAAGGCTATAAATCGATTCGAACTTGTAAGCCGACATATGGAGATTGTTTCCGATATCAAACAAGACAATCTCGTAGACCATTATGCCGGACAGCTACCACCGGACAGCTACCGCTCACATCCTATGGTGGAGGAGCAAATCCGCCTTGTTGGCGGCACCCAAACGTGGCTTCAGAGGGCCGTAACCAACGAGTGGCGTGCTCGCACTTCGCGGTCGCGGTGGGCGACCGAGAATCCGACATGGCGTGAGAAGATCAACAACCATGACGACCACTTGGCGGAGGAGTGGTCCTACAAGCATTCCGATATGTGCGTGGAGTGTATCGGACAAACCGAATCTATGAAGAATGACAGCGGACGCGAGCTGCTCAAATGGAGTTTCTACGTTGCGCCAAATCAGATCGAACATCTTGCGCCAAGTATCACCGCGCCTAGTTATGTGAGAGGTACGTTTCACGTGCTATCCATTGGCGGTCGAATTGGTTGGCATCCCGAGTATAGGAAGCTGCTCGGCTTCGATAAATGATCATCGCGCACGATCTTTTCGCGGAGACAAACCCGGCCTTCGGGACATTCGCCCTCGTCAGCTTCATCCGCAAGTATGAGGTCGCGTCGCAGCGGTCGCCCGAATTCGCGCTTGCGTACCTTGCCCTCCCCCTTGCGCTATCCGATGACCTGGAAACGTCCTTCGGGGAGACGGCCGCCACGACCGGCCTCCTGTCGTGGCTCGTCCGCTATCCGGATGTGCGTCTGGACCTTGGCGACCGACTCGATACCGCCAAGACCATCGTCACTGCCGCCGTGCGTTTCGGCGTCGGGTCGAGGGCTCTCGCGCTCGGTCCGGACGGGACGATCAGGCTCGGCACCCGGCGAACGCCAGCCTCACCGATCGCCGGTCTGCCGGACAACCCGAAGCGTGCGGTCAAGCGGGCAGAACGCCTCGGCACCTGGATGGGCAAGGCAGGATCGACGGGAATGATTTTCTCAGCGTTCGGAGTGAAGCCGTGAGCCGTTGGAACGTTCGCGAGATTGCGTTTTACGGTGCCGGCGGCAGGCGCCGGACGCTTGAGTTCGACCTCAACAAAGTCAACGTGATAACTGGAGCATCCGGCACAGGCAAATCCGCGATCATTGATGCAATCGATTATTGCCTCGGATCGAAGAGCTGCAAACTCCCTTTCTTCGTACGCACCCATGCCGAATCGGTCGCGGTACATTGGACGCGAGGAGATGCCGATCTCATCCTAGGTCGAAAGATCCCGAAGTCCGGGAGCGGCACCGACCTAATGTACGTCCAGGCGGGCCGTAAACTGAAGCTCCCGGAGCGGTCCGAAGAGCTGGAAGGTCCGACCAATCGTGATACGGCGCGTGCGTTGATTGAGAACGCGTTCGGCATCCGGGATACGGACAACCCTGTCGCTGCCACAAAGTCCGAGAAGGGCCGCGCGACCGTCCGCGACATCCCACCTTATCTTTCCCTTTCAGGTGACGTCATCATCAGCCGGGGGACCCTGCTCCACGACCTCAATCGTCCTGAGAAGGCCCGGGATATAAAAGCGACGATCCCGTATTTCCTCGGCGCGGTCGATCAAGCAAGCGTCTTGGCCGCTAGGACGCTCAGGCAACTCGAAGCTGCGCTGTCAAGGATCGAGCGCGAAAGCCGGGCGCACCAGAGAAGCCAGGGTCTTTTGACGCAGCGCGCGATGGCGCTGCTTACCCAGGCACACGGTGTCGGCCTGACCTCCGGACTACCAGCGACCGATGAATCCGACAAAGTCCTCCTCGATCGGCTCGCCAGCGTCGCGGCGAGTAGCGTTGCCCTGAGTGACGAGGGCGCCTCTGAGGCTCGTGCGACCCTGGAAGAGGAGCAGCGCGAACTCGTGTTGGAGTTGCAGTCGCTTCGAGGCAAGCGGCAAATGCTCCGGCAGACCCTTCGCGAGGCGGCGGGCTATGAAACGACGGTGTCGGCGCAAGCGCATAAGCTGAAGCTAATTGAACACCTCGACCTCGGCGACGGGCGGTGTCCCGTCTGCGATGCCCGCAACGACGCGGGTAACGCGATGGCCGAACAAATCCATGAGGCCTTGGGCATCGTCGCGAGCGAGGTTCATGCTGTCGATGGTATGCGGCCTCGTCTTGATGATCATTCTGGACATATCGAGCGCTTGATTGGATCAAGATACGATCGCCTGAGAGAGGTCGAGGCACAACTTGGCGGGCTCGTCCGGGTCGAAGAGGATTCGGAGGTGACCGGATCCCTCCTACAGGAAAGGGCACGAGTCGCAGGCCGCATCGATCAGTTTCTTGATACAACGGCACAGGACTTTCAGACGACGTTGCCCGGTACGATGGCGCTCGAAGAGAGGATCGAAGGCCTTCGCGAACAAGTCGATCCACAGGCGCGCAGGGAGCGCCTTCGCGACGCGGAGACCATGGTCAGCGCGTTCGCGACCGAGATGCTCGCCGACCTCCCTACCGAGGTGCCAGCAACGGGTTCGCGTGTCGTATTCTCGTCCACCCCGAACCTAACGCTTGTCGAGCCATCCCGTCGAGCTGTTTTAACAATGGCTGAGATCGGATCCGACCAGAACTACTTGGCAATTCATCTAGCTCTCGCCTTCTCGCTCCAGAAACTCTTCCAAACCGTTAGGGCCCCCGTCCCAGGCCTGTTGGTCATCGACCAGATCAGTCGCCCCTATTATCCTAAGGGCGGTGATGAGAAGCGGCTGAAAGAGATGGATAAGGATGACGATCAGATGGCGATGCAGAGAATCGTCCGGTTTCTGTTCGACGAGACGGCGCGACAAGCTGGGCTCCAAGTTATCCTTATCGAACATGCATACATTGAAGAGGACCCAGAGTACGTCGCAGCTGTGAAGGGTCGATGGACGAAGGCATCGGGAGTGAAACTTATTCCGTCCGATTGGCCGCTTAGGGCCTGAGCAAGAGCAGATCGGGAATATCTCGTTGGACGCCGATCTGCGAAACGAACCCAAGTGTCCTTGGTCAGGCAGCCGGTCGATGTTGGGCAACCTGCTCGCGTCGTGGTTGCTGGCAGAAATGCCTTTCTTCTAGCAGGCGGATGTATAATTTATTAGACTTGGAAATCTGTAATGGGTAATTTGCTAATATTGGTCTGAAATTGGGCTTAGGTTCGCTTTACAGTAGCGCCGTTGGCAAGGCGTACGACGACACCGGGCCGGTTGCAGCCCGGCCGCGTTTGAACCGGCATGGCGGTGGGTGGGCCGCCGTCCGGATGGCGACGATCGCGGCCCTGTCCGGGACGGCGCGCGCAGGCGCGAAGCGGTGGTTTCCCACAAGGGCGGCCTGCGGTGCCGCGCGGAGCAGGCGGCGTCCGGACCGATCCTGCGGACCGACGCGCCGAGGGGCCATCATGGGCCGCGGGGGAGGGGGGCGCCCGGCGGGATGCGCGCCGCCGTCCCGGGCGCTTCCATCCTCGGGATCGTGGACAGCGTGGCGCGTTCGCGGAACGGTGATTGTGCTTGTGGCTGTGCTTGTGGCTGTGCTTGTCGCTGTCGATGTGCCTGTGATTGTGCCGGTGCCCCCACCCCCCTCGCCGAGGCGACGGCCGACGACCCGCGTCGGGTCGCCCGCCCGCAGCGCGGTGCGGTCCCTCACGCCTCCCGCGGCGGCGGGGCGGCGACCAGGGCCTCCAGGCCCTCCGCCTTCATCGCCGCCACGTCGCCGGCAAAAACCTCCATTACCGCGCCGCGGATCGCCGCCTGGCGGTCGGGCTGGGTGACGCGGGTGCCGGTGAGGTCGGTGACGTAGAACACGTCCACCGCCCGCTCGCCGAAGGTCGCCACGTGCGCCGAGGTGATGTTGAGGTTGAGGCGGTTCAGCGCCGTGGTCAGCTCGTAGAGCAGGCCCGGCCGGTCGAGGCCGGTGACCTCGACCACGGTCTCGCGGCTCGACAGCGCGTTGTCGATCGCCACGTCGGGCGGGACCAGGAAGGTCTTGGCCCGGCCGGTGGAGGGCGGGTGCTTGTCGGCCACCAGCTCGGCGATCTTGATCTCGCCCTTGAGCGAGCGCTCGATCGAGGCGGTGATGCGCCGGCCGCGGCGCATCTCGTCCTCGTCGCGCTCGAAGGCGCGGGAGATGAAGATCGAATCCAGCGCAAAGCCGTCGCTCGTGGTGTAGGCCTGGGCGTCGACGATGTTGCCGCCGGACGCCGCGCAGGCCCCCGTGACGATGGCGAGCAGGCGCGGGTGGTCGGGGGAATACACCGTCAGCTCGGTGACGCCGCGGACCGGATCGGTCTCGACGTCGGTGGCGCTGGTGCGGCCGGCCTCGGTCGCCTGGCGGATGAAGCCGGCGTTCTTGAATTGGCGCACCCCGTCGACCTTCAGCCAGTAGGCCTGGGTGTGGCGCGCGGCGTAGGCGTCGAACGTGTCCGACGACCAGTCGGGCAGCTGCTCGCGCAGGGACATCTGGATCAGGCGGACCCGGTCGGTGCGGGCGATCTCGGAGTGGCCGCCCGAGAGCACCACCTCGGTCTCGTCGTAGAGGGTGCGGATCAGCGTGCCCTTCCACGCGGTCCAGACGCCGGGGCCGACGGCGGTGATGTCGGCCACCGTCAGGATCGTCAGCAGGCGCAGGCGCTCCAGCGTCTGCACCACGGCTGCGAACTTCTCGATGGTCTTCGGGTCCGAGAGGTCGCGGCTCTGGGCGGTCATCGACATCAGCAGGTGATGCTCGACGAGCCAGGCCACCGTCTCGGTCTCGGCCTGGGTCAGGCCGAAGCGCGGGCACAGCTTCTCCGCGATCGCCGCGCCGGCGATGGAGTGGTCCTCGGGCCGGCCCTTGGCGATGTCGTGGAGCAGGATCGCCACGTAGAGCGCGCGGCGGTTGTGGATCGCGCCGACCAGCCGCGAGACCAGGGGGAACGGCTCGTCCCCGCGGCCGGAATCGATCGCGGCCAGCACGCCGAGCGCGCGCAGCAGGTGCTCGTCCACCGTGAAGTGGTGGTACATGTTGAACTGCATCATCGCCACGATCCGCCCGAAATCCGGGATGAAGCGGCCGAGCACCCCGGCCTCGTTCATCTGCCGCAGTACAGATTCCGGCGAGTTCCGCGAGGTCAGGATCTCGAGGAAGAGCCGGTTGGCCTCCTCGTCGGCGCGCAGTGCGTGGCCGATCAGGCGTAAGGAGCGGTTGGCTAGGCGCTTGGCGTCGGGGTGGATCGCGAGGTTGTGCCGGTCGGCGAGCCAGAACAGCCGCAGGAGGTTCACCGGGTCGCGCTCGAACGCGTCCTCGGCGCGCACGTTGACCCGGCCGTGATCGAGCCAGAAATCCTCCGCCTCGATCGCGGTGGCGCGGAACCGGTCGCGGAACTTGCCGATCCAGCGGTCGAGCACCGGCGTGCGCTTGGCGTGGCGCGCCTCGAGCTCGGCGCAGACGATGGCGGTGAGGTCGCCGACGTCCTTGGCAATCAGGAAGTAGGCCTTCATGAAGCGCTCGACGCCCGACAGGCCGCCGCGCGGCCCGAAGCCGAGCCGCTCGGCGATCTTCGGTTGCAGCCCGAAGGACAGCCGCTCCTCCGAGCGCCGCGTGACGAAGTGCAGATGGCAACGCACCCGCCACAGGAACTCGTCGCAGCGCTCGAACAGGCGGTACTCCTCCGCCGTGAACAGGCCGGCGGCCACGAGCTCGACCTGGTCGCGCACCCGGTAGGTGTACTTGGCGATCCAGAACAGGGTGTTGAGGTCGCGCAGGCCCCCCTTGCCGTCCTTGACGTTGGGCTCGACGAGATAGCGCGACGAGCCCGCCTTCGTGATGCGGCCGTCGCGCTCGCGCAGCTTCGCCTCGACGAACTCGTGGGCGGTGCCCATCACCAACTCGGCGTCGAAGCGCGTCACCAGCTCCTCGAACAGCACCCGCGAGCCGAACAGGTAGCGCGCCTCCAGGAGCGCCGTGCGGATCGTCATGTCCGCCTTCGCCTCGCGCAGGCACTCCTCGACCGAGCGGGTGGCGTGGCCGACCTTCAATTTCAGATCCCACAGCACGTAGAGCATCGCCTCGACGACGCTCTCCGACCACGCGGTCTGCTTGTAGGGCAGCAGGAACAGCAGATCGATGTCCGAGCCCGGCGCCATCGTGCCCCGGCCGTAGCCGCCGGTGGCCACCACCGCGAGCTGCTCGCCGGTGGAGGGGTTGTCGTTCGGGTAGAGCCGCCAGACCACCGCGTCGTGGATCGCGCGCACCACCGCGTCGGTGAGGCTCGACAGCGTGCGGGCGCAACGCATGCCGTCGCGGTCCTTCAGCAGCTGCGCCTCGGCGGCCGCGTGGCCGGCCTCGATCACGCGCTTCAGCTCCGGCACCAGCACGGCGCGGAGCTTCGTCGGCTCACGGGCCTCGCGGTCCAGGGCGTCCAGAACCTTGTCGAGGGCGGCGACGGCGTCGAACATGGGTACCCGTTAGCATGAACTGCTTGTGCTGCCAGCGTGGCGCGCCATGGCACCTCCGACACCGGCACTTCGGCGTGGAAGCAGAGACCAGGCCGTCCTTTGAGGCGGATCAATCGTTTGACATAAAGAACGAAGCTGCCTAGCTCGGATCGAACGCCCGATCCGAAAAGGATTTTTCATGCGCCTCGCCCGCCGCGCGCTCCTCGGTGCCCTCGCGCTCGCCCTGCCCGCCCTCTCGCTGGCGGCCCGCGCCGCCGAGGTGAAGGAGGTCCGCCTCGATTGGGCGACCTACAACCCGGTCGGCCTCGTGCTGAAGGACAAGGGCTTCTTGGAGGAGGCGCTGAAGCCGATGGGCATCACCGTGCGGTGGGTCCAGTCGCTCGGCTCCAACAAGGCGCTGGAATTTCTGAATGCCAGCGCGATCGACTTCGGCTCGTCGGCAGGCGCCGCCGCCCTGGTGGCACGCATCAACGGCAACCCGATCAAGACGGTCTACGCCTTCTCGCGGCCGGAATGGACGGCGCTCGTCACCCGCAAGGACAGCGGCATCGCGGGGGTCGCCGACCTCAAGGGCAAGCGCATCGCCGTCACCCGCGGCACCGACCCGCACATCTTCCTGATCCGCGCGCTCCAGGGCGCGGGCCTGACCGAGCGCGACGCCAAGCTCGTCCTGCTCCAGCACGCCGACGGCCGCACGGCGCTCGACCGCGGCGACGTCGACGCCTGGGCCGGCCTCGACCCGATGATGGCTGCGGCCGAGATCGAGAACGACGACGTGCTGTTCTTCCGCGACGCCAGCGCCAACACCTGGGGCGTGCTCGACGTACGCGAGGCGTTCGCGAAGGAGAACCCGGAGCTCGTCCGCACGGTGATCGCCGCCTACGAGCGGGCGCGGCTGTTCTCGATCCAGAACCCCGACGCGCTGAAGGCGGCTTTGATCTCCGCGACCAAGCTGCCCGAGCCGGTGATCGCCCGCCAGGTCGCGCGCACCGACCTCTCCGAGCCCGCGCTCGGCAAGGCCCAGGCGGACTCGATCCGCGCGGCCGGCCTCGCCCTGCAGCAGGCCGGCATCATCCCCGCTGGCACCGACGTCCCGGCGGCGGTCGACGGACTGATCGACACGGCCTTCAACCCGACGGCGGCGCGGTAGGCGCCAGCCGCATCGGGGCCGCCCCGATGCGCGTTTCGGCGGTTTGGATTAGGCCACGAACCACGTCGAGGCTCCTTCTCCCAGGGGGAGAAGGGTGGGATGAGGGGTGTGCCCCATCCGGAGAGATCACGCCCCTCACCCTGTCCCTCTCCCCTTGGGAGAGGGGACCAGCGCCTCGTCCGACGCCGAACGAACCCTTACAACCGATCGCACGCAATTCGGTCGTGGCCGAGGCGGGGCGCTGAGGCCCAGGCGGTGTTATAAAGCCGCCGACCCTCCAGCCCGCGACGGCCCGATGTTCCACCTTCCCGAGTTCGACGCCCGATGACCGGACCCGCGGCCGCCCCCATGGCGAACGTTGCACCTGTCGTCGCCCCACGGGCCGGGCGCGCGTCGCGCTTCGGCTGGGCGGGCCTCGGCTTGTTGCTTCCGCTGATCCTGGCTCTCGGCTGGGAGGCGGCCGTGCGGGCCGGCTTGGCGCAGGGGCGCCT
>NZ_VRUX01001119.1:0-751 GCF_008039885.1 Methylobacterium sp. WL103 | reverse complement strand
GCCCACAACAATCCTTCGGACCCGATGACCGACCCGAGCCCGTTCGCGGATATCCGCCACCTGATCGAGACGATGCCCGGCCCCGACCGGGAGGCCACCGGCGCGATCGCCGCGCGCGAGGCGCGCCTCACGAAGCCCGCCGGAGCGCTGGGGCGGATGGAGCAGCTCGTCGCCTGGCTCGGCGCCTGGCAGGGCAAACCGATGCCGACGCTGGACCGGCCGCTGGTCTGCGTCTTCGCCGGCAGCCACGGGGTGACGAAGCGCGGCGTCTCGGCCTTTCCCGATGCGGTGAACCGCCAGATGCTCGAGAACTTCGCCGCGGGCGGCGGGGCGATCAACCAGATCTGCGCCGCCTACGGCCTCGGCTTCAAGGTGTTCGACCTCGCCATCGACCTGCCCACCGGCGACATCACCGAGGCCCCCGCCCTCGACGAGAAGGCCACCGTCGCGACCATGGCCTTCGGCATGGAGGCGGTCGCCGCCGGCACCGATTGCGTCGGCATCGGCGAGATGGGCATCGGCAACACCACGATCGCGGCCGCGCTCTACGCCGCCCTGTTCGGTGGCGAGCCCGCGCATTGGGTCGGGCGCGGCACCGGCCTGGACGATGCCGGCGTCGTGCGGAAGGTGGCCGCAGTGGAGGCGGCGCTCGCCCACCATGCCGAGCATCTCGACGATCCGCTCGAGATCCTGCGGCGGCTCGGCGGCCGCAGGATCTCGAGCGGATCGTCGAGATGCTCGGCATGGTGGG
>NZ_VRUX01001118.1:0-752 GCF_008039885.1 Methylobacterium sp. WL103 | reverse complement strand
CTCTACGGCACCGTCGGGCTCGGGCTTGCGGGCGCGGCGGCGACGCTGGCCTCCGGCCCGCTGTTTTCGGCCTTCCACGGCCGGGCCTTCTGGGCGATGGCTGGGCTCAGCCTCGCGGCCGTGCCGCTCGCCCTGCGCTTGCGCGCCGAGCCCGCGCGCACGACCTCTGCGTGATGGTACGTTTTATGGTACAAAACCGGAACATGCAGCCATTCTCCGAAACCGACGCCCCACGCCCATGCCGCACGTCGCCGAGATCCTGATCCCCCTCGCGATCGACACCGCCTACAGCTACGCGGTGCCGGCGCACCTGACGCTTTCCGTCGGCGACGTGGTGCAGGTGCCACTGGGCCCGCGTGAGACGGTCGGCGTGGTCTGGGGCGTGGCTGAGACGGCCGGCGGCTCGAACCTGCGCCCGGTCACCGGGCCGCTCGGCGTGGCGCCGCTCTCCGAGCCGGTGCGCAAGCTGGTGGACTGGATCGCGCGTTACACCCTCGCGCCGAAGGGCTCTGCGCTGGCCATGGTGCTGCGCCTGCCCGACGAGGCCGCGGCGGCGGAGGTCGTGCGCGTCGGGGTCCGCACCACCGGCAAGGCGCCGGCCCGCCCGACCAAGGCGCGGGACAAGGTGCTGGCGGTCGCCGCCGACGGCGAGGTCCGGGGCAAGGGCGCGCTGGCGAAAGCGGCCGAGGTCTCGCTTTCGGTGGTCGACGGGCTCGTCGACGACGGCGCACTGGAGGCGGTGGCGCTCGCGC
>NZ_VRUX01001117.1:0-752 GCF_008039885.1 Methylobacterium sp. WL103 | reverse complement strand
ATGATCCGGCTACCACCTATATCTACACTTATGGTGTCGTGGGCAGCGTCATTTGTTTATAAGAGACTGCTCCGATGCCGGCCCTGGTCCAACCCGTGCCCACGATCCCATCCGCGGCCGAGCGCGCGACGCGCGAGGCCGCGTACCGGACGATCACGTGGCGGCTGCTGCCGTTCTTGATGGCCCTCTGGATCCTGTCGTGGATCGACCGGGTCAACATCGGCTTCGCCAAGCTGCAGATGCTGGGCGACCTGAAGTTCAGCGAGACGGTCTACGGCGTCGGCGCCGGGATCTTCTTCGTCGGCTACTTCCTGTTCGAGGTCCCGAGCAACCTGCTGCTCGAACGGGTCGGCGCCCGCAAGACCATCGCCCGGATCACCATCCTCTGGGGGATCTGCTGCGTGGCGATGATGTTCGTCACCACCGTGCCGGCCTTCTACCTGCTCCGGCTCCTCCTCGGGATCTTCGAGGCCGGGTTCTATCCCGGGGTGATCCTGTACCTGACCTACTGGTATCCGACCGGGCGGCGGGCCCGCGTGTTCGGCCTGTTCATGTCGGCCTCGGCGCTCGCCGGCGTGATCGGCGGACCTCTGGCCGGCACGATCATGACGGGCCTCGACGGCGCCAACGGCTGGTCCGGCTGGCAATGGGTGTTCCTGATCGAGGGCATCCCGTCGATCCTCGCGGGCCTCGTCACGCTGGCCTACCTCACCGACCGGCCCGAGAAGGCCGGCTGGCTCGCGCCCGAGGCG
>NZ_VRUX01001116.1:0-756 GCF_008039885.1 Methylobacterium sp. WL103 | reverse complement strand
CGCGCTGCGCAGCCCGTGAGCCGTCGCGCAGGCCGCCACGTCGCCACCGCGATAGGGGTGGCGCGGGGCGACGATGGTCAGGAGCCGCGGGAACCGGTCTTTCAGCGCCGCATGCGCCTCGGCCGCCGCCGCGTCCTCGCCCGGATGGGTGCTCGCTGCGACCCAGACCGGGCGGTCGCCGATCATGTCCCCGAGATAGGCCACCTGCTGCCGGTCGGCCGGCTGCACCGCGGCATCGTACTTGAGGTTCCCGGCCACGCTCACCCGCGGCGCGCCGAGGCGCACGAAGCGCTCGGCGTCGTCGCGCGTCTGCGCAAGGCAGATCGCGATTCGCGCCAGCAGCGCCTTGGCCGTGCGCGGCGCACGCGCCCAACCGGCGAACGACTGCTCCGACATCCGTCCGTTGACGAGCAGCAAGGGGATGGCGCGGGCATGCAGCGCCACCACGGTGTTGGGCCAGATCTCGGACTCGGCGACCAGGGCGAGGTCGGGCTGCCAATGGTCGAGGAAGCGCGCGACCCAGCGCGGCGCATCGAGGGGCATGTACTGGTGTACGGCGCCCGCCGGCAGGCGCGCGCCGATCAGGTCGGCGGCGCTGCGGGTGCCGGTGGTGACCAGCACCGAGAAGCCGCGGGCGATCATTCCCTCGACGAGGCCGACCAGCGAGAGCGACTCGCCCACCGACGCCCCGTGCATCCAGACCAGCGAGCCCACGGGCCGCGCCCGCCCGGGCAGGGCGCGGCGCTCGGCCAAGCG
>NZ_VRUX01001115.1:0-757 GCF_008039885.1 Methylobacterium sp. WL103 | reverse complement strand
GTGGTCCGCGGCGGCCCGCGTCGGCGGCGGGCTTGGCGCGCCACGGTGTCGCCCAGGATGGCGGCGACAACGAGAACGCGCCGCGGGCGCGCCTGGGCAGATCGGACAGGGCCACGTTCGCGCCGGGTGCATCGGGTGGGGCTAAGAAGCTCGGGACGCGTCGCCGAGGCGGACGCGCCGGAGGTCGGAGGAAGGGTCCAAAAGATGACGGCCAACCCCTATAGCGGTCTACCGGCCGAGCGTTTCTGGCGCAAGGTCGTGACCAACGTCGCCCCGTTCGCGGTCGATCCGCGGCCGCGCGCCCCCTTCGCCATCGGCCAGGGCGACAAGGTCGCCACCGGCGGATCGTGCTTCGCCCAGCGCGTCGCCGAGGCTCTTCGAGCGGAGGGCTTCAACTACTACGTGACGGAGCCCGCCCCCGAGGGCACCGCCCGCGCGGAGGCCGACGCGCGCCAGTTCGGCACCTTCTCGGCCCGCTACGGCAACCTCTACTACACGCGCCAGTTCGTGCAGCTGTTCGACCGCGCCTACGGCCGGTTCGAGCCCGAATTGAAGGCGTGGCTGCGCGAGGACGGCCGCTACGTCGACCCGTTCCGCCCCACCGTCGAGCCCGCGGGCTTCCCCGACGAGGCCGCGGTGGTGGCCGCCCGCGACGCGCATCTGGCCGAGGTGCGCCGCCTGTTCGAGACGCTGGACGTGTTCGTGCTGACGCTGGGCCTCACCGAGGGCTGGCGCTGGCGCGCCGACGGGGCCGCCC
>NZ_VRUX01001114.1:0-757 GCF_008039885.1 Methylobacterium sp. WL103 | reverse complement strand
GCGACAGCTGCGCGCGAAGCCATCCGCGGGGGTCGGCGGCGATGCGGGCGACCTCCCCCGGCCGCGCGCCGACTCCGAACCGGTTGAGCGCCAGGACGGCGTCCGTGGTCATCGCGTCGATCCTTCGATCCCCCCGCGGCGCACCGCACCGGCGGCTTGGCGAATCGGGTTGGCAATTCGGGTTGGAACGAACCTTGGCCTCGGCCTGTCGCGCAACGATCCCGGGCCGGCGGACTTTCGTGTCGAGCTGTCGCAGGCCGGAGCGCCGGATACATCTTGCGACGTTGTTTCCCGCGCCCGCGCGCGGGCCGCCGCTAGGATCGGCGGCGAAAGGCTCGACGACATGGACGCTGCCCACCTGCTGGTCGTGGACGACCACCGCGACATCCGCGATCCCTTGGCCGCCTACCTGCGCCGCCACGACCTGCGGGTGAGCGTGGCGGCCGACGCCGCGGCGGCACGCACGATCCTCAACACCAGCGCCATCGACCTCGTCGTCCTCGACGTGATGATGCCCGGCGAGGACGGGCTCTCGCTCTGCCGCCACATCCGCGAGGTGCACGACACGCCGGTGATCCTGCTGACCGCGATGGCCGAGCAGACCGACCGGATCGTCGGTCTGGAGATCGGTGCGGACGACTACGTGACGAAGCCCTTCGACCCGCGGGAGCTGCTGGCACGGGTGAAGAACCTGCTGCGCCGCGCCGCCGCCCTGCCGCGGGAGCGGGCGGAGCCCGGCGCGCTTCGCCTCGCCTTC
>NZ_VRUX01001113.1:0-759 GCF_008039885.1 Methylobacterium sp. WL103 | reverse complement strand
GCCCTCCGGCGCGCCGGCTCGGAGCCGCCGGGCGTCGTCGTCCGCGCGCTCGATTCGGGCCGCAAGATTGGCGGCGTGACGCTCGGCGCGGCGGCGCGCGACGCCTTCGGTGCGCCCTACTACGTCATCCACCGGGCCGACCTTCAGACCCTGCTCCTCGACGCGGTGCGCTCGCGCCCCGGCATCCGCCTGATGATGGGCCGCGAAGTCACCGGCCTCACCGAGACCGAGGACTGCGTCACCCTAGCCCTTGAGAGCGGGAACGGCGCGCGCAGCGAAAACCTGTCGGCCGACTTGGTCGTCGGCGCGGACGGCCTGCGCTCGCGCATCCGCGTCCACCTCGATCCGCGTGGGCTCAGCCAAGCCGGGATGGCCGCCTGGCGGGCGATCGTGCCGCGTGAGGCGGTGCCGGAGGCGCTTGCGGGCGAGGCGACCGGGCTCTGGCTCGGGCGCGGCCGCCATGTCGTCCACTACCCGATCCATGCCGGGCGCGACCTCAACGTGGTCGCGGTCGTGCCGGAGCGGCAGGGCGACGAAGATTGGGGGCGGCTCGGCGAGCCGGCGGTGCTGCGCGCGCAGTTCCGCGACTGCGCGCCGGATCTGGCCGAACTCCTGACCGTGCCCGATTCCTGGCTGGTCTGGTCGCTCGCCGACCGGCCGGTGGCGCTGTCTCTTTACAAAAAATAACCATCCGAACGCAACATAACTTTTAGTAAACGTGGTAGCCGGATACTTTAAAAAAAAAAGGGGGGGGGGGGG
>NZ_VRUX01001112.1:0-760 GCF_008039885.1 Methylobacterium sp. WL103 | reverse complement strand
CCGCCGACGCCCGCGCGACCCTCAACGCCCTCGACGACGGCGTCGTCACCCTCGATGCGGCCGGCCGCATCGTCGCGATGAACCGCGCCGCCGCCGCCCTGTTCGCCTGCGAGCCGCGCGAGGTGGTCGGCACCGCCTTCGATTCCCTTTTCGATGCCGCGCAGCGGGACGTGGTCCGCGCCGCCCTCGCCGGCCTCGGCACCGAAATCAGCATCGCCGCCAGCGGCCGGCCTGTGACGCTGCGGGTGTCGGTCCGAGAGGGCGCCCGCGTCGCGGTACTGCGCGCGCCGTCCGAGGTCGCGGCGCGGAGTATTTCGGATGTCGATCCCCAAGCCTTCGATCCCCAAGCCTTCGATCGCCCCGCCTTCCTTGGGCACCTCGACCGCGAGATCCGCACGCCGGTCGAGGGCATCGTCGGCCTCGCCGACGGCATCCTCGCGGAACCGCACGGGGTGCTCGACGAGCGTTACCGCGTGCCGCTGCGCGCGATCCGGGCGGCGGGCGACCACGTGCGCGGACTGGTCTCCGACCTGATCGAGATCGCCACCATCGAGTCCGGCGGCCTCGCCCTCTCAGTCCGGCCGCTGCCCCTGAACGAGCTCGTCTCGGGCTGCGTCGAACTCCTGCAGCCCGAGGCGGCGCGCGGGCGCATCGTCCTGCGCACCAGCTTCTCGCCGGACCTAGCGCCGCTGGAGGCGGACGAGCCGTCGCTGCGGCAGGCGGCGCTCGCCGTGATCGGCGAGGCGATCCGGGCGACCGC
>NZ_VRUX01001111.1:0-761 GCF_008039885.1 Methylobacterium sp. WL103 | reverse complement strand
GGACATGCCGGCGCTCGCCGCCCGAGCTTCCCCCCTGCCCGCCCGGCTGCTGCACCGAGTGGGTGGCGTCGAACACCACCGGCGCGCCGCCGGTGACCGCGGCCATGATCGGCAGGCTGCGCATGTCGGAGACCAGGGTGTTGTAGCCGAACGAGGCGCCGCGCTCGGTGACCATCACGTTCGGGTTGCCGGCTTGGGTCACCTTGGCGGCCACGTGCTGCATGTCCCAGGGGGCGAGGAACTGGCCCTTCTTGACGTTGACCACGCGGCCGGTGGCGGCGGCGGCAAGCAGCAGGTCGGTCTGGCGGCACAGGAAGGCCGGGATCTGGAGCACATCGACCACCTCGGCGGCCGGCCCGCACTGCCCGGCATCGTGCACGTCGGTGAGCACGGGCAGGCCGTAGCGGTCCTTGATCTCGGCGAAGATCGGCAGCGCGCCGGAGAGGCCGATGCCGCGGGCGGCCCCGCCCGAGGTGCGGTTGGCCTTGTCGAAGGACGCCTTGAACACGAGGCCGAGCCCGTGGGCCTCGGCCATCTCCTTCAGCGCGGCGGCGATCTCGAGGGCGTGGTCGCGGCTCTCGAGCTGGCACGGGCCGGCGATCAGCGCGAGCGGCAGGTGGTTGCCGAAGGCGACCGCGCCGGCGCGGACGGTCTTGGGCTCGTGGGTCTCGGTCGAATCGGGCATGGGCGGAGGCTTAGCCCGCCCTCGCCCCGTGCGAAAGTCCGGCCCTGCGGCGCAAGGCCGGCGGCCGGTTCGGTAC
>NZ_VRUX01001110.1:0-762 GCF_008039885.1 Methylobacterium sp. WL103 | reverse complement strand
CGCCAGGAGCGTTCTCCGATCCAGGCCCATCGGTCTCCTGCGGTGTCTTCGAGGCGGTGTCTTCGAGGCGGTGTCTTCGAGGCGGTGTCTTCGAGGCGGTGTCTTCGAGGCGGTGTCTTCGAGGCGGCGTCTTGCGAGGCAGCGTCTTCGGGATCGCTCGGACAACGCCGGCTGGACGGAGCGGTTGCGGCCCTCAGCCGGCCCGGGTCAGGGTGGCGACGTAGAACCCGTCCGTGCCGGTGCGCGCCGGGCTCATCTGCAGCCCGTGCGCAGTGAAGCGAAGCGCCTCGGCGAGGCCGGGAGCGTGCGCGTCCGCCACCTCGCGCGCAGGCACCACCGCGAACGCGCCGCCGCCGCGTGCGAGGAAGCCCGCCACGGCGTCGTCGTTCTCCGCCGGCAGCAGCGAGCAGGTGACGTAGGTGATGCGGCCGCCGGGGCGCACGAGGCTCCCGGCGCGGTCGAGCACCGTCGCCTGCTCGGCGACCCGGGCGGCGAGGCTGCCGGGCCGCAGGCGCCACTTCGCGTCGGGGTTTCGGCGCCACGTGCCGGTGCCGGTGCAGGGGGCGTCCACCAGCACGCGGTCGACGTGCCCGTCGAGGTCGCCGAGCACGTCCGTGCGCATCCGGCCGCCGCGGGGCGTGCGCACTTCGGCGTTCGCGCCGGACCGGCGCAGGCGCTCGTGGATCGGCGCGAGGCGGCGCGGGTCGTCGTCGGTGGCGACGAGGCGGCCGCCGTTGCCGGTGAGCGCGGCCAGCGCCAGGG
>NZ_VRUX01000110.1:0-10212 GCF_008039885.1 Methylobacterium sp. WL103 | reverse complement strand
CCGCTGCCCTCGCCGCTGTCGCCCGGCACGGGCGGTGCGCCCTTCGCCTCGGCCGCGAGGTCGAACTTGCCGGCATCCGGGGCGTAGTCGACCGCGACCAGGAAGGCCGCCGCGCGCGCCTGCTCGAAGGTCTCGGCCACCACCACGGCGACGGCCTGATGGTAGTGCTGGATCTGGTCGCCGCCGAACAGGTAGGCGGCGTTCATCATGCCCCGCTCGAGCCGCGGGGTCTCGAGTGTCGTCACGATCCCGAGCACGCCGGGGGCGCGCTTGGCGTCCTCCGTGTGGATCGCGCGGACGCGGCCCTTGGCGATGCTGGCGCCGAGCACGTAGCCGTAGGCCTGGTTCGCCGCCACGTCGTGGCGCTCGTAGGCGTAGGCCGCCGTGCCGGTGGTCTTGTACTTTCCGTCGATGCGATCGGTGGGCTTGCCCACCACCTTGAGCTGGTCGATGGAGTTCTGGCCGGCTGGCTGATCGAACTTCATGGCTCAGGCCCTGGCTTGGTTGAGTGCCGCGGACAGGGTCCGCTCGGCGAGCTTCAGCTTGTAGGCGTTCTCGTGGGTCGGCTTGGCGTCGGCGAAGACCGCGTCCGTCACCGCCTTCGCCCCGCGCGGCAGGTCGGCCTCGGCCGCCTCCACCCGCCAGGGCTTGTGCGCCACCCCGCCGAACGCGACGTGCCCGGCGCCGTCCTTGCCGAGGATCGCCGCCACGGAGACCAGCGCGTAGGCGTAGGAGGCGCGGTCGCGGACCTTGCGGTAGATGTGCGTGCCCGCCACGGGCTTCGGCAGCGTCACCGCCGTGATCAGCTCGCCTGAGCGCAGCGTCGTGTCGAGCTCCGGCGCGTCGCCCGGCAGGCGATGGAACTCGGCGATCGGGCTCCTGCGCTCGGCGCCCTTCGCATCGATCGTCTCGACGGTGGCGTCGAGGACGCGCATCGCCACCGCCATGTCGCCGGGATGCGTGGCGATGCAGGCCTTGCTCCCGCCGACGACCGCGAGTTGCCGGCTCACCCCGTCGAGGGCCGAGCAGCCCGAGCCGGGCTGGCGTTTGTTGCAGGCCTGGGCCGTGTCGTAGAAGTACGGGCAGCGGGTGCGCTGCAGCAGGTTTCCGGCTGTGGTCGCCTTGTTGCGCAGTTGCCCCGAAGCGCCGGCGAGCAGCGCCCGCGAGAGCACGCCGTAATCCTTTCGGACGCGCGCGTCGGCGGCGAGGTCGGTGTTGCGCACCAGCGCGCCGATGCGCAGTCCGCCGTCCGGCGTCGCCTCGATCCGGTCGAGCCCGAGCCCATTCACGTCGACGAGGTGGGTCGGCGTCTCGATCTGCAGCTTCATCAGGTCGAGGAGGTTGGTGCCCCCGGCGATGAACTTCGCGTTCGGCGTGGCGGCGACGGCGGCTGCGGCTGCGGCTGCCGTGTCCGGGCGCTCGTAGGTGAAGGACCTCATGCGTGCCTCCGGCCGGTCTCGAGGCCGGCGACTTCGCTCATCGCCTCGACGATGTTGGAATAGGCGCCGCAGCGGCACAGGTTGCCGCTCATGCGCTCGCGGATCTCGGCCTCGGTCACGGTGGTCTGCGCGGTGAGGTCGGCGGTGACGTGGCTCGGGATGCCGGCCTCGATCTCGGCGAGCACCGCGACGCCGGAGCAGATCTGGCCCGGCGTGCAGTAGCCGCACTGGTAGCCGTCGTGGCGGATGAAGGCGGCCTGCATCGGGTGGAGGTTGTCGGGCTGGCCGAGCCCCTCGATGGTGGTGATCTCCGCGCCCTGGTGCATGACCGCGAGCGTCAGGCAGGCGTTGATGCGCCGACCGTCGACGATCATCGTGCAGGCGCCGCACTGGCCGTGGTCGCAACCCTTCTTCGAGCCGGTCAGGTGCAGGTGCTCGCGCGCCGCATCGAGCAGGCTGGTGCGGGTGTCGAGCTCGAGTTCGCGACGCTCGCCGTTGATCGTGAACGACACCGTCGCAAGCACCGGCTGGCCCGTGGCGGCGCCCTCGGCGCGGGCGCCCGAGGGAAGAGTGGAAAGGGCCGCCGCCGCGGTCGCGGTGGCGACCACGTCGCGTCGGCTCATGTCGAGGTCTCCAGGTCGTCCCATCATGGTCTCCGAACCTGTTGCGGGGGGAGCGACGGCCACCGCAGGGCGTCGCCATCGAAATCGGAAATGCCGGGGGCAACTCGGACAGCCTGGATAAGCTCCAAACGACCGCGGACTTCCGACGCGGGCATTTCGCCTCGGCGAGAAGCGGATGGGTCGGCATGGCGAGGGCGGCGTGCGGTCCGTTGCCGATTCGGGTCCGAGCCGACGGTCTCGGTCGCCACTTGATCCATGATTTCAGCGGAGCCGCCCCAATTCGGGCTTGCGTAGGCAGGTGCGCGGTCGGCGCAGACAGAACCAAAGTTTGCCGCCGGCTTCGACCGTCATGTGCTTGTGCGGTTGGATGGCGGAGGCGAGCGCCGGGGCGATGGGCGGGACCCGGTCCCAGAACCGTACTCGGGCCTTCCCAATCCCAAGGCGCGCCGCACGCTTGCAAGGGGCCTTAAGCCTTGCGCCGGTCCTCGTTCCGCGGGTCAAACGCCCGGCTCGGATCGGCTTCACGCGAGGAGAAATTTTGGGAAGTGCTGCGGGGCGGCGATCGCCTAACTGGCGTGCTCGACGGCCGAGGCCACCTCCTGCGTTTGGCACGTCCTTGGGCGCGCGACCGAGCCCAGCGTGACGATCACGTCTTCGTTTTCGGTTCCACGCTGCTGCCGTGCGGGAGGCCGCGCAACGGCAGATCCGATAGGGCGAGGTTCCGCGCTACGGATTTGCGATCGACGCGGTCTCCTTCGCGGAAGAGACCGGCCACGCCGTGCGTAGAATATTCAGACCGTCAAACGCGATCCGCCGGAGCCCTGCCCGCGCCGGAGGCGGGCGGCGTTCCGGCGCAAGGTGGCCGCGGGCTCGTTCGAGGAGCCGCGTCGGCCGACCGATCGCGGGATCAGCGGGCGGCGCTGGCCTCGGCGACCACCTCGACGACGCGGCGGGCCTCGACGGGCTTGGCGGCGATGACCGGCTGCGGCGTGGTGAGCATGTCGCTGGCCGCGCGGGTCTGCCGGATCGTCCGGGCCTGCTCGCGGTAGAGCGGCGGGGTGAGGTTGAGCGGCTCGCCGGCCATCGCGGTGCCGGCGACGAAGGGCGCCGAAACGAGGGCGACGACGGTGAGGGCGTGGGTGAAGCGCATGACGAATCTCCGGTTGGGTCGCCTGCAGAGCCGACCGACCAAGAGATTGAAACACGGAAATGGTGCGGTGCGATATGCGGATTTTGCAACGCAACATAATGCAAGAAATTTGTAGTTCTTCTTTTATACTGCCGCCCTTCGACCGCATTCGTCAATCGAAGACCAAGTCACGCCATGCGCTGCGCGCACATGGCAATAAAACGGCGGCGCAGCATCAAAAATATCTTGTCTGGGACTAAAAGATAATTTGTGAGGCTGTACGCCCTCAACGCGCGACGACTGAAAAGTCGGCTCTGCCGTCCGACACTCCGAACCCGCCGCGGTCGGAGCCGCATCACTCGACCGACGCCGGAGGAGTGGTTGCGAGGCTGGCGGCGGCCTTGACGATGGCGAGAACGTTGCGGCGCGTCGCCGCGTCGGAGATGCCGGCGAAGGTCCGGACCAGGCTCATCACCTCCGGGTCCTGCAGCAGGTGCTGGATCGACTCGCGTCCGTCGACGGCCTCGGCCGGCTCATCGAAGAAGGTCGAGACCGGTACGCCGAGAAAGTCGGCGATCGCCTGAAGGCGGGCGGCGCCCACGCGGTTGCGGCCCTTCTCGTATTTCTGGACCTGCTGGAACGTCACCCCGAGAGCCTGACCGAGCGCAGTCTGGCTCAGGCCCTGCGCCGTCCGATACGCCGCGATGCGGCTTCCGATCGACCGGTCGCCATCGGTGGTGAGCTTCGGCGCATGCGTGGGCATCATCGGAACGGTCGCTTTCAGGTCGGAGGAAGCCGAGCCGGCGTCGTCGCCGGTCCGGACACGACCCAATACGCATTGCGCGCGATTGAGTTTCACACCTGAGATCAACCCGGGGTTGCAAATTCGACATAGCTTGACCGTTAGCCGGTTGCTGTGCCTGCGCAGATGCTACTGTTGCGACCCGCCGTCAGTATTCGTCCTCCGCCGCAGGCGGGCTCCGCGCGGTCCGTTCGCTGCAAGCGTTTACTGCGCTGACCAACACCTCTGGCGACGTTGCGAGCAGCGAACGTGAGAGAAAAGGCATCGTCGCCCGCGGTCGATCTCATCCGGCTGCGACCTGCGATCACTCTGCTGGCCTACGGCCGATCGGTGATCGGTCAGGCTGCGATCGGCGAGCGCCGCATCGTCGAAGCTTCGCCTTCCGCGATCGTCCGGCTGGCGCGGTCGATCGTCCGGCGCAGGATCACGATCGTATCCTCGACCGCGGTCTTCGTCGATAGCTTCGCTCCCTCGGGCCCGGTCAAACCTCGAAGGGCTTGGACGAGCGAATGCTCGTAATGGTCGAGCGCCTCTTCGGCCCGTCCACCCGAGAGTTCGTCGAGGCGGACCAGGGCGACCTGCAAGGCGACGCCGAGGAAACCTTCGACGGCTCGTTTCTCGAAGCCGGCGCTGCGGTCGACGGTCATGATGCGATCTCCCTAGGCGGCGCGGACGTGCGACGGGCGTCCATGCGCCTGGTCCATGATCTCGGCGATGCGCTCGCCGACCGCGAGCGCGATCACTTCCGAGCGCTCGCCTTCGGACCGGGTCCGGCACAGGAGGGTGAGGACGTCGGTCACCCGTTGCTCCATCACCGCCAGGAGCGCGGCCGCGGCCTGCGGTTTGGCCGCCTGCACCACCGCCGCGAGGTCGTAATAGGCGTCCTCGACAAGACGGAGCGTCAGCCTCTCCACCGCCTGTTCTTCGAGTTGCGCAAGACCAGCCACGTGATCACCTGTCTTCGAGAACCTGTAATATCAACTTCCGGTTGCAATGGTTAACGCGCCGTAAACGAAACGCCGGTTCGTCGCCGGACGAAAGTCTACGGCGCGAGGTGTGGCTCGCGAAAGGCGGCATGCTCGGCCTACAGGTCCATCAGGCGACGAGTGGAGTGGGATAGTTTGGTCCACCGGTCGTCAGGGTCTCCGCGACCGGCAACTGAGACCGCGACCACCATGAGGGCGCAGGGCATCATCAGTGCGGCGATCAGCGGGAGGTACATCGGTCAGGCGCAATCGAGGGTTGTCTTCTTGGTTATCCCTCGTCGTAGTAAAGGCTTCGTTAAAGCTGCGTTCTCTTCGCACTCTATGCTTCTGAGTGTCTTGAACGTCGTTCGCGCCCGCCGAAGGGGAACGGCACTCGAGCAAAGCGGGGGCATTCGCATCACGGGAGGCGCGCGCTTCACGTTAGACACCCTCGACTTCGCCGAAAGCGTCGTAAGTGAATCCGATTCGGACGATATGCCGGCGAAAAATCGGTCCACCTGCCGTCAATGCTTTGCCTCTTCGGCGAAAGCAGCCAACTGTTCGGCAAGATCCAGAAGAAGCATGTCGAGGAGTAGGCGCGTCTTCGACGACGTATGCGCTTCAAGCCGCTCGCGAGCCTGTATCAGCAGGTCGACGGCGTCGCCAATGGCGCCAATGGTCTCTTCCTGCACCTTGACCTCTATCGCCATTGTGACCGTGGGGTTACATCTTGCGTCGTTCGATGCATAAGGCTAGTCCTGCCCTTAACCAATATGGGTCATATCCCGCCAGAGTGCTCGGTGTCGAGGACTCTGTTTACATAGGTTGGCGATGTATGCCGGGGGGAGCATGGTCCGATACTACTTCGACATCCATGACGGCGTCGACCTCCGGGACGAGGCGGGCACGGAGCTGTCGGACATCGAGGCGGCGCGGGCGCACGCGATCTCGTGCGCAGCTCGCTACGTCTCCGACCTCGATGGCGACGGTCGCGGTGGCTTCATCGTGGTGACGATCCGCGACGCCGACTCCACGCTGCTCACGCTCCGCCTCGTCTGCCACATCGAAACCTCCGGCTCGTCCGCGGTCGAAACGATCCACGCCCTGCGCCGTCAAACCCAATGATCCCAGCCGCCGGCGCGGCGCGTTCGTGAAGGCGGCTGCACCGGCCCGTCCGCGCCGTATCGACCCCGCCCGATGCGCCGACCGACCGCTCGCCGTCCGCAGCCCGGATCGTCAGATCAGGTGAAGGTAGGACGGGTCGAACTCCGCAGTCGTCGCGAGCCCGCTCCAGTCCTGAATGATCAACTCGCGGCGGTGGAGCGTGACCAGCCCCATCTTCCTGAGTTCCTGCAACGAGCGGTTCGCATGCACCGACGACAGGCCCAAGGCGTCGGCCAGTTCGGCCTGGGTCAGCGGCAGCAGGTAGCGCAGGTCGTCCGCCAGGGCGACCGTCCGCAAGCGGACGTACATCTCGCAGAACAGGTGCGCCATCCGGCCGACGGCCTGCCGCCGGCCGAGGCTGATCACCCGCTCGCGGCAGCGGGTGGCGTCGATCAGGGTGTCGCGCCACAGGGCCATCGCCACGTTGGTGTTGCTCTGGATCAGGGCGCGCATGTCCTTGTGCGCGACGAAGGCCACCGTGGTCTGGGCGATCGCCACGAGGCCCTGGTCCATCACGTGCAGGTGCAGGCTCTCGATGTCCGGCATGTCGCCGGGCACGTAGAACGCGAAGATCTGGCGCTGTCCGTTGGCAAGGGTGCGGCAGCGATAGGCCCACCCGTCCAGGATCAGGCAGCACTGTTTGGGCGCGTCACCCTCGTGGACGATGCTGGTGCGGCCCGGGAAGGTGCGGACCGTGAACGGCAGGGTGCCGATCGCGCCGCGATCCCTGTCGGTGAGCTGCGCGGTGCTCGCGAGTTTGCGGATCAGCAGCGCAGGCGGCGACTGGTCGGAGCCGAGCGCGTCGCTCACCGGCGGATCGACCCGAGGCGCGGCGCCCGCTCGGACATCGGACACCCGGCATCCCCGGAGATCCGGGTGCGTCGGCCGAAAGGTCGAAGCGCGCGGAACTCGCCGCTCCCGCTCACATCGGTCCGGCTGTCGCCATCCTCGCGGGCGAAATGAGCGCAGGGCAACATCGTCTCCGATGGGCGAAGGGGCGGGCATCCCGATCGGCCAACCAGAGATTGCGACCGGCCCGTCCTTCGAGCCGCATAGCGAAGCCGTCGCGTCTCTACGTTATCATAAATTAAATCTGCAATGCCTGGTTGAAGCAGGCATGTCGCAATGGACGGATATCGACAGAGCCGCCGTCGCAGGAAGGGCTTGCCGCCTTTCCCACAGCGTCTCGGTGATCAGCTCCGATAGGGCTTCCACCGCCTCGGATGGAGGCCCGATCGAAGCGCTCGGCCATCGGTCGGTGCCGTCGCGCCCGCATCGTCGTCGAGCGAGGGCTCCGGCATCCGCCTGATCCGAATCCTAGGCCGCCATCAGCCGCTTGGTGTTTTGGGCCACGTGCTCGCGGTATCGCGCGATCACGACCTCGGGCGAGCCGCCCATCATCAGCGTGCCGGCGGCCTCGATGCTTGCTTGGATCTTCTCGACCACCATCGACTGCATCTCGGCCGTGCCTTCGCGGCCGCCCCAGGCGAGCCGGACAAGGCGAAGCTCGACGACCTTCTGGGCTTCGAAGGCGAGCATCATCGACGAGAAGAAGGGATTGTACACGGCGTACTCCAGGCCGCTGACGGATGCGGCGCTGATCAACCGGCGCACCCGTCGAAAGGTCCCGGATCGCTCGGCGACTCCGACGTGGCCGCGATCTGGGATACCGCCCGCCGGTCCGGAAGCGTCGGCGAAAATCTTCCCTCAACCGAACGATCCGACGGCGGGCAGGGCCTTGCTGGTCGCGACCTTTCGGGCGCCGAGCGCGATGTGCGGGATGCGGGTCAGCGCCGCGCCGTACTGCTCACGGATGTGCTTTGGGACGAGCAGCGGCACCGAGGTGGATCCAGAGGTGATGCGTGCGGCGGCGCGGTGTTCGAGGTTCGACATGGCGGCTCTCCGGGTCGGGCGCACCAGCGTGCGACGGTCCATGACTGCGTTGTACCAGAGATGGGGTAGGCCATGCTGCGGTGCAGCGAGGATGCGTGCCGCGCGGCGATCTGTCCGTCTTCCACGATGGTGGGCGCGTGGCGATCCCGTGCGTCGCATCGTGCGGACACCGTGATCCGTAGACTCCCTGCATGACCGCCTCGTGAAGCTCCGGCGAGACCCATCGCTTCAGCTTCGCACGCGGCCTCGATCCAGGCGTCGCACGAACAAAAAGCCCTGCCGGGCGAGACCGGCAGGGCCATTGGATGATCGAAAAAGGCCGTTCGACGGTGGTCAGCAGTCGTTGCTGCCCGGCTTCACCACCTTGCCTTCCGCCGGCTTCTGCTCGCCGTCGGCCGGCTTGGTGCCGGCGCCGACGTTGTTCAGGGCGCCGACCGTTCCGGGCGTCTCGGCCTTCACGCCGGGGGTCGTCTTGGCGGTCGAGGTGCCGTCGGCCAACGAGCTCTTGTCGGCCGAGGACGACGCACCCTGGTTGTTGGTGGTCGTGCCTACCGCGCAAGGGGCGGCGAAGGACGCGCCGGCCGTCAGCATCAGGATCGCGGCGGCGCCGGAAAGCGTGGTGATTTTGGTCATGTCTTCTCCCAGTGTGTGCCGAGAGAAGCCGACCTAGGAACGAGAGTTCCGAAACGGCCGCAGGAACCTCTTGAGGCCTTTGGCCGGATCCGCCTCGTCCGGCGCATCCGACGTGTCATCGTCCGAGTCGTCGGTCGGCGAAACTCCCTCGCGATCAAGCCCATGCAGCACCTGGAGCAGCATCGGCGGCAGGGCGATGTCGTGGTCCTGCAGGAGGCGCGCCGCGTCCGCCAACGCCGCGACCTGGACCGCCGGCACCGGCCGCTTCATGATCTGGGCATCGAGCACCTCGTCGGACAAGGTTCCGATGAGGCGCAGGACCTCGGACATCTGTGTTGCGTCCCCGTGTTGCTCGGTCATGTTCGGTCCCATCGATACGCCACAGGTCGAGACCGGCACAGATCTCCTCATAAGAACGGCCAGAGACGCGCTCAGTTCTCCGGCGAGCAGATGGCACCGGAAGGTCCGAGGACGACGTCGCCCTGCTTCGGGTTGTTCACGGTGAAGGGCGCCGTATTCGTCGTCCCGAAGAAGCCCGGGCCGAGCTCTGGCTGGAAGAACCCGTCGCCGAACTTCATGAAGCAGCGGTCGAGCACCGCCTCGTAGTCCAGATGGAGCTTTGCGGCCTCCCGTCCGCCGGCGACCGGCCGTCCGATGCGATCCACCGGTGAGCAGTACGCCGTCAGGTCGATCTGCCCGGGCCGCGACAGGCGCACGGTGGCCGAACGCCCCGGCGGGACGACGAAGGCGGGGCCTCCGTCCTGGCTCGCCACCAGCACGGCGGTCGAGCGGTTGTAGACCCGCCGCAGGCAGTCGGCGGAGGCGGTGCTCGTCAGGCTCGCCGCGACGACGGCCGAGATTGCCAGGGCCTTCACGCTCTTCGATCGGATGCAGGTCATGACAGGTCTCGCGGTGTTTCTCGAAGGCGAGCGCCCTGGGCGCCGTCGATCCGGGTCGTCAACGCGGAAGCGGCTGTGACGATCAAATTTTGCTGGGAGTTCGTTCACGTAGCGAGGGACGTCGCACCAGGCACGGCAGAGCCGACCGCACCGCTTGACATATATCCATTCTGCATCTTAGTTAGATGCAGAATGGATATATGGTGTCGCCATGGACGAGGATGCTTTTCTGAAGGCCTACGATCCCACCGCTTTCGAGCGGCCGGCGCTGACCATCGACCTCGTCCTGCTCGGTCTTAGCGATGGCCACCCAGCGGTGCTGCTGATCGAGCGCGCCGAGCACCCGCATGCCGGGCGCTGGGCACTGCCGGGCAGCTTCGTTCGCCCGGACGAGACCCTCGACGCGGCGGCGGCACGCGTGCTTCGCGACAAGGCCGGCTTCGATGCGATCGAGGCCGAGCGGACGCGCCGGGAGCAGCTCTACACCTTCGGCGCGGTCGATCGGGACCCGCGCATGCGGATCGTGACGGTCGCCTACCTGGCGCTCCTGCCCGAGGCCGTGTTCGCGCTAGTCGCGGAGGAGAACGCGGCGCTGTCGGCGGCCCGCATCGCCGTGTCCTGGGCCGGCGAGGCGGGCGGGCCCGTCGCAGCCTTCGCGGTGCGCA
>NZ_VRUX01001109.1:0-762 GCF_008039885.1 Methylobacterium sp. WL103 | reverse complement strand
GAGGCGGCGCGGACGGCCGCGATCGCGTCCCGCGACCTCGGGGCCGACGCGCCGGTCCACTTCCTGTTCCCCAGCGCCCGGGTGCCGCTGCTGCCCGACGTGACCGACTATGCGCGAAAGAGCTTCTCGCCCGGGCGCAGCGCCTACGGCGCCGCCTTCGACCTGATGACGCGCATCCGCGCCGACTTCCGCTTCGACGCGAAGGCCACGGACGTGCACACGCCGCTTTCCGAGGCCTTCGCGCTGCGCGCCGGGGTCTGCCAGGATTTCGCCCACGTAATGATCGCGGGCCTGCGCGGGATGGGGCTGCCGGCGGCCTATGTCAGCGGGTATCTCCGGACGATCCCGCCGGCCGGCCGGCCACGCCTGCGCGGCGCCGACGCGAGCCACGCCTGGGTCGCGGTCTGGTGCGGCGACGGCTGGCTCGGCCTCGATCCGACCAACGGCATCGGCGTGCGCGACGACCACATCGTCGTGGCCCGCGGGCGCGACTACGGCGACGTCGCCCCGATCGACGGCATCGTCAGCGGCTCGGGCAAGCAGAAGCTCAAGGTCGAGGTCGACGTGATCCCGCAGGACGAGGCGGAGGCGCTGGCCCTCGTCGGCTGAGCGCCGCCCGCCGTCAGCGGCCCGGTTCGATCTGGAGCGTGAAGCGCTGGCGCGGGTCGCGCCGGAACGACAGCAGGTCGGACGCCGCCGCGAGATGCGCGCGCAGCCTCGGCAGCGCGTCGGCGAGACGTGGATGCGCGGGCAGCATGCGCA
>NZ_VRUX01001108.1:0-764 GCF_008039885.1 Methylobacterium sp. WL103 | reverse complement strand
GGAAGCGCGTCGCGCGGGGGCGCCGTTCGGCCTCGTCCCGTCATGGCCGTCGGCTGCGGCGCGCGCCCTCGTCCCTCGTCTCCCGCAAGGAGGTTCTCATCGCTCAGACGACGATCACGCCCCCGCCACGGCGCCTGCGCGCGCTGGTGGGCCTCGTGGCGGCCACGGTGCTGCTGCCGTTCCTCGTGATGCTGCTCGGCCTCTGGGAGGGCCGGCGTGCCGACGACGACTGGGCCGCGTTCGCGGCCGAGCATCGCCACCTCTCCGCGATCGTCGCCGACCTGGAGGCGCGGACGCCGCGCGACGGGCGCGTCGACTACACCCTGCAGTTCCGCAAGGGCGGCCAGACCTACGGCGGCCCCCTCGCCCTGGACAAGGCGCGCGACGCGCGCGGCGAGGTCGCGACCATGACCACGCTAATGGATTGGCGCCGCAGCCTGCCGCCGGTGGTGGTCGTGGGCGGCGGGCTCGCGGCGGCGCTCTCGATCCTGGTGCTGCTCACCGGAGCCGTCCTCGGGCTGGTCGGGCGCACCTCGCGCGACGCGCTCGTGGGCGGGTTCTCCCTGGTGCGCAAACTCCTGCCGGCGGCGCTGGCGCTGCAGATCGTGGCGGCCACCGCCGGGTTCGTCGCCGCCGTGATCTTCGAGGCGGGGATGCTCGCCCAGTCCGGCTTCGACGGCGGCGCGCTGAAGCTGCTCGGCGTCGCCGCCGTGGCGGTCGGCGCGACCGTGATCGCGGCGGCGAGCACCCTGTGGGGCCTGCGC
>NZ_VRUX01001107.1:0-766 GCF_008039885.1 Methylobacterium sp. WL103 | reverse complement strand
GGCCAGCGCGACGTGGGCCGGGTTCGGCGCGGCCGCGACCACCCCGCGCCGGCGCAGGTTGTAGAAGTCGATGACGGTGTCGGGGTCGGCTGCGAAGGCCTCGGGCGTCGCGAGCCGCATCGGATCGAACCGCGCCCACATCCCGCCACGGTCCCGGAACGTGCCGAGCCCGCTCTCGGCCGACACCCCGGCTCCGGTGAGGACGAAGACGTTCTTCGGAGGCTTGCGTTCGAACATGGGCGCGAGATTACACCCGTCCGACCCGAACCTCACCTCGGAACCTCAGCGCTGGTGCGCGGCGGGCCGGCCGCGCGCGGCGAGGCTCGGCGGAGGCCACCCGACGGCACCGCCTTCAGGGCGATGTCGTCCCGGCGGACAAGCCGGGCTATAACGCGCCGATGCGCTTCCTTAGCCGCCTCCTCCTCGGCTTCCTCGCCCTGCTCCTCGCGATCCCGGCCGGGGCCGCGATCCTGCTAGGCGCCCTCGTGCTCGATCCGGTTGCCAGCGTCTGGCTGACGCAAGGAGCGCTGGCCGGGCTTCATGCCGGCCTGTCGGACCTCGCCGCCGGCCTGCCGCCGGAGGGCGTCGCGCTCATCGTCGCGGGGCTGGCGAAGGCGTCCTTCGTGCTGCTGGCGGTGCCGCCCGCCCTCGTCGCGCTCGTCGGCGAGACCCTGCGGTGGCGCGGCCTCCTCTGGTACGGCGCCGGCTGCGGCCTCGTCACCGCCGCCTTGCCCTGGCTCGTGCGCGGGGCCGTGCGCCCCTGCGT
>NZ_VRUX01001106.1:0-768 GCF_008039885.1 Methylobacterium sp. WL103 | reverse complement strand
GTTCCGCGCCCGCGGCCTCGCCCGGGCCGTCGGTCGGCTCGGCCTCGGCGCGCTCCAGGAGCGGGTTGCGCTCCAGCTCGGCGTCGACGTAGGCCGCAAGATCGAGCTGGGAGAGTTGGAGGAGCTTGATCGCTTGCAGAAGCTGCGGTGTCATCACCAGGGACTGGCCCTGGCGCATTTCCAGCCGTTGCAGCAAACTCATCGCGTCGCCTCGGTCCTCTTCGGTGAACAGGCCGCGCCCCGCGTTGCTACGCAATAGGCACGGTTCTTGCTTTAACTTCAGTTAAGCCCTTTAAACCCATCGCGCCCCCGCGTCAAAGCGTGTTGGGTGTGCTGCGCGCTGGTTCGGTGGATGGTGGCGCCAACGCCACAGCCGGCACACGGCACGCTCGCACGGATGTGCTGAGGAACGGTTGCCATACGCAGGCTTCGCCGCGGGCGGTCCTTGCCTGTCCGGGCGGTCCTTGCCTGTCCGGGCGGTCCTTGCCTGTCCGGGCGGTCCTTGCCTGTCCGGGCGGTCCTTGCCTGTCCGGGCGGTCCTTGCCTGTCCGGGCGGGCCGGATCGGCGCATCCCCGCGTCAGTACAATTCGATCAGCCAGTCGTTGAGCGGCTGGGTCCGGCCGTCGCCCGGGTCCTTCGCGCGTCGCAGCTGCTCGATCATGCTCCGGAACTGCCTCGGCGGGCGGCCGAAGGTCGAGCGGAAGGCGCGGTTGAGGTGCTGCTCGCTGGAGAAGCCGTGCGCGTGGGCGATCGCCGCCAGCGGGTGC
>NZ_VRUX01001105.1:0-771 GCF_008039885.1 Methylobacterium sp. WL103 | reverse complement strand
GCGCCCCCTTCCCCCCTCGCCTTCCCTGCCTGCCCTCACGAGCCCCTTGGAGCCCGAACGATGACCCACGCCCGTATCGTCACCCTCGACACTGCCGCCGATCCGATCCACGCGGCGATCCAGCGCCACCGCACCGCCTACGACGCCTATCAGGTCGCCTCTGAAGGCGAGGCGTCCATGATCGCCAACGACGACTACGACGCCGCCACCGACGCGCTGGTGACGACGCCCTGCGCATCTCGCTTCGGGGCGCTTGCCCTGTTCGGGCACCTGCGCTGGTGGCTCGGCGAGGAGGCCGAGTTCTCGGCAGCCCATCAGCCCGGCTACGGCATCGCCGAGGCTCGCGTCGCCGACCTGACCCTGTTCCTCGGCAGCAACCTGCCGCCCGTGACGATCCCCTATGCCTTCCCCTCGGGTCGCTTGCCTCCGGCTCCGTCCCGCCTGCTGCCAGGGGTCGATCGCTACAGCCAGCACGCGGCGCTCGCTCCTGCGAACGAAGCCCTGCCCGGCGAGGACGAGCCTTGGCAGGCGGTGGCCGCGATCCGCCCCGATACCGCCTTCGCCCATGGCCGGCGCTTCATCGGCATGGCTGGCGAGCTGCTGGCTGCGGTCGCGATCATCGGCGGGGGCTGCGTCCTGACCGGCCTCGCCTCTCTGCTCTGAGGGCCTGCCAACCTGCCCACAAGCCCGCAATCCCTCAAGCCAACGGACACTTTCAAATGCGCAATACCGCACGCCCTCAAACGCCACCTGCCGCCGCACACGCTGACC
>NZ_VRUX01001104.1:0-771 GCF_008039885.1 Methylobacterium sp. WL103 | reverse complement strand
GCTGAAGTTCGCCTGAGGGCAGGGCGGCGCGAGACCCGCGCCGCCCTGCCCTCAGGCGAACTTCAGCAGCTTGATCGCGGCGAAGTCCTGCACGCCGCCCCCGACGCGCTTGGTCGTGTAGAACAGCACGTAGGGCTTGGCGGAGTACGGGTCGCGCAGCACCCGCAGCCCGGTGCGGTCGACCACGAGGTAGCCGCGGCGGAAGTCGCCGAAGGCGACGGCGAGGCTGGCCGGCCCGATGTCGGGCATCGCCTCGGCCTCCGTCACCGGGAACCCGAGCAGGGTCGCGGCCCGGTCGGCGGCGGTCGGCGGCAGCCAGAGGTAGTTGCCGTCCGCGTCCTTGAACTTGCGGATCGCGCTCTGCGTGCGCCGGCTCATGACGAAGCCGGCGTTCTGGCGGTAGCCGGCCTTGAGGCCGTAGACGAGGTCGAACAGCACGTCCGCGGGGTTGGCCGCCGGAAACGCGCCGGCCGCGCCGGTGCCGACGATGCCGACCTTGCCCGGCACCCAGGCGTCGTTGGCCACGGTGTCGTAGCTGAGGAAGCCGCGCGGGCGGCTCACGCCGTTGCCGGTGACGAAGGCGACGCCCTCCTGCTCGGAGAACGCGGTCTCGACCTCGTCGGCGAGCCAGGCGTCGAGGTCGACGACGGCGTCGTCGAGGAGCGTCTGGGTCGCCGCCGGCATGGCGTAGAGCTCCATCGCCGGGAAGTTCAGCTCCGACAGCACCGGCCCGTCGGTGGCCGGGCGCGGCGCGGCCTCGCCGATCCAGCC
>NZ_VRUX01001103.1:0-771 GCF_008039885.1 Methylobacterium sp. WL103 | reverse complement strand
GGCCTCGCGGGCGGCGGCGCCCGGCCCGTCCTTCGGGGCGAAGCGGCGCAGCACCGCCTTCACCCGCTCGACCAGCAGGCGCTGCGAGAACGGCTTATGGATGAAGTCGTCGGCGCCCATCTTGAGGCCGAACAATTCGTCGATCTCCTCGTCCTTCGAGGTGAGGAAGATCACCGGAAGGTCCGATTTCTGCCGCAGGCGCCTGAGAAGCTCCATCCCGTCCATGCGCGGCATCTTGATGTCGAAGATCGCGAGGTCGGGGGGCGAGTGCTTGAGCCCGTCGAGCGCCGAGGCGCCGTCGGTGTAGGTCTGGATCCGGTATCCTTCGGTCTCCAGCGCGATCGACACCGAGGTGAGGATGTTGCGGTCGTCGTCGACGAGGGCGATGGTCGGCATGCGCGTTCCTTGACTGACGGGGCGGTCGCGGGCGCGTGGCGGTGGCCCGCGTCGCCGCCTCCGGCCCCGGACGGGGCAGGCAAAAACGCGAACGCGACGACGAGTCGTATGACCGTGTCCGTTTCGCGCGGACGGTCTGTCGCTTTAAGCCGAAGTTTCGAAAAAAGCGAGCGGCCATGGGAGCTTGGCCGTATCCGGGCGATGCGCCGCGTCTCGCCCGTCTCGTCGGCGGTCGCGATTTCGCCCTATGATGCGGTCGGCGCGGCGTTTTTCGTTTCCGCCGCTTCCGGGGAGCGAGGGGCGCGATGGCTGAGACATCCGACGGCGTGGGCGGGACCGAATCGGGGGGGCCGCGCGGTCCGGCGCGGCCGCTTC
>NZ_VRUX01001102.1:0-771 GCF_008039885.1 Methylobacterium sp. WL103 | reverse complement strand
GCCGGCGGGCGCAGCGCCGCGAGCGACAGGGCGGCGCGGGCCAGATCCGCGCCGAGGCTGTGGACCACCGCCATCACGCCGAGCGAGTTCATCGCCGTGTGCCGGCCCGGCGTGCCGAGCTGGTAGGTCACCGGCTGGCCCATCACCACGGCGTCGACCACGGAAAGATCGGGGCGCAGCACGATGCGCCTGGCGCGCACGTCGGCCTCCGCGTGCTCGCCGAAGGTGACGATGCGGCCGGCCCGCGAGGCGAGCGCGTGGGCGTGCAGGCGCGCGAAGCTCGGGTTGTCGCGGTTGATCACCGCGACGCCGCCGGGCGCGAGCCCTGAGAAGATCTCGCCCTTGGCGTCGGCGATCGCCGACACCGAGGCGAAATGCTCGATGTGGACCGGCTCGACGGTGGTGACGAGGGCCACCTCCGGGCGGACCTGGGCCACCAGCGGCACGATCTCGCGCGGGTGGTTCATGCCGACCTCGAACACGCCGAAGCGGGTGTCGGCCGGCATCCGCGCCAGCGTCAGCGGCACGCCCCAGTGGTTGTTGTACGAGGCGACGGAGGCGTGGGTCTGCCCTTGCGCTGACAGCACGTGGCGCAGGGCCTCCTTGGTGCCGGTCTTGCCGACCGAGCCGGTCACCGCCACGACCTGGGCCGCGGTGCGGTCGCGGGCCGCCTTGCCGAGGCGCGTCATCGCGTCGAGGACCGGATCGGGCCCGTCGCCTCGTACAACAACCACTGGGGCGTGCCGCTGGTGGCCCAGGTCCGCCCGGAGG
>NZ_VRUX01001101.1:0-772 GCF_008039885.1 Methylobacterium sp. WL103 | reverse complement strand
GGAACGGTGCGCGCGACGCGGTCGGCGACGTGTTCGCCGCCCGGCACGCCGAGCCGACGCGGATCGCGGGCGTGGCCGGGCACACCCGCGCCTTCGTGCCTGTGCAGAACGGCTGCGACCACCGCTGCACCTTCTGCGTCATCCCGTTCGGGCGCGGGCATTCGCGCTCGGTGGCGCCCGACGCGGCGATCGCGCAGGTCCGGCGCATCGTCGCCCACGGTGGGCGCGAGGTCGTGCTGACCGGCGTCGACCTCACCGCCTACGGCCGCGACTTCTCGGGCGCTGGCGAGAGCCTCGGCACGCTGGTCCTGGCGATCCTCGCCGCGGTGCCGGAGCTGGCGCGCCTGCGCCTGTCCTCGATCGATTCGATCGAGGCCGACGACGCCCTGATGCGGGCGATCGGCGACGAGCCCCGGCTGATGCCGCACCTGCACCTGTCGCTCCAGGCCGGCGACGACCTCGTGCTCAAGCGGATGAAGCGCCGGCATGGGCGCGCCGACGCGATCCGCTTCTGCGACGCGGTGCGGCGCCTGCGGCCGGACGCGGTGTTCGGCGCCGACCTCATCGCCGGCTTCCCGACCGAGACCGAGGACCAGTTCGCCCGCTCCCTCGACCTCGTCGCGGAATGCGGGCTGACGCATCTCCACGTCTTCCCGTACTCGCCCCGCCCGGGGACGCCGGCCGCGCGGATGCCGCCGGTTGCGCCCGAAGTCGTCCGCGTCCGCGCCGCGCGCCTACGTGCGGCGGGCGAGGCGGCCCTTCTCCGCCACCT
>NZ_VRUX01001100.1:0-772 GCF_008039885.1 Methylobacterium sp. WL103 | reverse complement strand
GCCGCCGTCGCACCGGAGGCCTCCGCCCCCGTCGAGGCTCCGGCGACGACCGCGACCGTCAGCACCGCCGCCGTCGGCGGGTTCTCGGTCCAGCTCGGCGTGCGCACCAGCGCCAAGGATGCGCAGGCCGCGTTTCGCGAGATGCAGGGCAAGTACGGCCAGCTCGCCGGCAAGCCGGAGCTGATCCGCCAGGCCGAGGTCAACGGCAAGACGATCTTCCGCGTCCGCGTCGGGCCGCTCGCCAAGGCCGAGGCCACCAGCCTCTGCACCGAGCTCCAGGGCGCCGGCGGCCAATGCTTCGTCGCCAAGAACTGATGCGATCTGAACCGCAACTTGGGCCGCCGACCCGTCGGCGGTCCGCCTGAGTCGCCGCCGCAACACTTCTCCGCCGTCCGGCCCCGCCGCCGGCCGAGGCCACGGTTCGGGCTTGCGGCGCGGGGCGGTCCCGTCGGACGCTTCCCGGCGGATTCGCCCGCTCACGGGTCCTGACAACTTCACCCCCCCTTCCGGGAAGACCGTCGCCGATGACCTCCCGTGCCCTCATCCTCGGCTGCGCCGGCAAGACCCTGTCGGCGGAGGCGACCGCGTTCTTCCGGGACGTGCGCCCCTGGGGCTTCATCCTGTTCAAGCGCAACATCGGCACGCCGGACGAGGTCCGCGCGCTGACCGCGTCGCTGCGGGCGACGATCGGCCGGGACGACGCGCCGATCCTGATCGACCAGGAGGGCGGCCGGGTGCAGCGCATGGGGCCGCCGCACTGGCCGGCCTATCC
>NZ_VRUX01000010.1:0-27784 GCF_008039885.1 Methylobacterium sp. WL103 | reverse complement strand
GGGGCTCGGGCGCGTCGTGGCCGTGGCGCTCGGGCGTGCGGGCTATGCCGTCGTGCTGGCCGGGCGGCGGCGGGCGAGCCTGGATGAGGTCGCAGCGGAGATCGAGGCGGCGCTGGTCGTCGAGGCGGACGTCACTGATCCGGTGTCCGTGGAGCGGCTGTTCGCCCGCGTCGCCGAAGTGCATGGGCGGCTCGATCTGCTGTTCAACAATGCGGGCATCTTCACCGCGGCGGCGTCGATCGAGGCGGTGTCGCTGGCGGATTGGCACGCCAGCGTCGAGACCAACCTCACCGGTGCCTTCCTTTGCACGCAGGGCGCGTTCCGAATGATGAAGGACCAGGATCCCCGCGGCGGGCGGATCATCAACAACGGCTCGGTCTCCGCCCACGTGCCGCGGCCGCACTCGGCGCCCTACGCGGCCACCAAGCACGCGATCACCGGTTTGACGCGCGCGACCTCCCTCGATGGGCGCCCCTACGACATCGCTTGCGGCCAGATCGACATCGGCAACGCCGCCACCGAGATGACCGACGGCTTCGCTGCAGGCGTGCGCCAGGCCGACGGCTCGATCCGCCAGGAGCCGGTGATGGACGCGCGCCATGTCGCCGAAGCCGTCCTCTACATGGCCGGGCTACCGCTCTCGGCCAACGTCCAGTTCATGACGCTGACGGCGACGACGATGCCGTTCATCGGGCGCGGCTGAATCGCGCGTCCCGTGGCGCGTCCCACGCGGCGACGGGCTTTTGCCAAGCGGCGGTCGGGCGCCTAGAGGATGGCGCGAAGGTCCCGCGCGTCCGCGCGCGGGCCGAACCGAATTCCAAGTGACCGACCCGAGACGCGGGTCCGAGAGCCGTTTTCACGATGCTGATGCAGCCGCAGACCAAGATCGAGGCGAAACCGGCCGCCGACCCGGTGGCGCGGCGGCGCACCTTCGCGATCATCTCGCACCCCGATGCCGGCAAGACCACGCTGACCGAGAAGCTGCTGCTGTTCGGCGGCGCGATCCAGCTCGCGGGCGAGGTCAAGGCCAAGCGCAACCGCGTCTCCACCCGATCGGACTGGATGGGCATCGAGAAGGAGCGCGGCATCTCGGTCGTCACCTCGGTGATGACGTTCGAGTATGGCGACTGCGTCTTCAACCTGCTCGACACGCCGGGCCACGAAGACTTCTCCGAGGACACCTATCGCACGCTGACGGCTGTTGATTCGGCCGTGATGGTGATCGACGCGGCCAAGGGCATCGAGGCGCGCACCCGCAAGCTGTTCGAGGTTTGTCGGCTTCGCGACATCCCGATCGTCACCTTCGTCAATAAGCTCGACCGCGAGGCGCGCGAGCCCTTCGAGCTGCTCGATGAGATCGAGAAGACGCTGGCGCTCGACGTGGCGCCGATCACCTGGCCGATCGGCCGCGGCCGCAACTTCGCCGGCACCTACGAGCTCGGCGGCAACCGGGTCCGCCGGTTCGATGCGGCCGACGACGCCGGGACCGAGTCCGTGGCAGGATTCGCCGACCCGCTGTTCGACCGGCTGCTCATAGAGAACGGCGAGGCCGACGCATGGCGCGAGGAGGTCGAGCTGGCCGAGGGCGGGCTGAAGACCTTCGACCTCGACGCGTTCCGCGAGGGCCATCTCTCGCCGGTGTTCTTCGGCTCGGCCCTGCGCAACTTCGGCGTCCGCGACCTGATCGACGGGCTCGCCCGTTTCGCGCCGCCGCCGCGCGGGCAGGATTGCGACAAGCGCACGGTCGCGCCGACCGAGCCGAAGATGACCGGCTTCGTGTTCAAGATCCAGGCGAACATGGATCCGAACCACCGCGACCGGATCGCTTTCATGCGGGTCTGCTCGGGCCAGCTCCGGCGCGGCATGAAGGCGAAGCTCGTGCGCACCGGAAAGCCGATGTCGCTCTCCGCGCCGCAATTCTTCTTCGCCCAGGACCGCGCCATCGCCGACGAAGCCTTCGCGGGCGACGTGGTCGGCATCCCGAACCACGGAACCCTGCGCATCGGCGATACGCTCACCGAGGGCGAGGACATCGTGTTTCGTGGCGTCCCGAGCTTCGCCCCGGAGCTGCTGCGCCGGATCAAGCTCACCGACGCAATGAAGGCGAAGAAGCTCCGCGAGGCGCTGCAGCAGATGGGCGAGGAGGGCGTGGTCCAAGTCTTCGTGCCGCAGGACGGCTCGGGTGCCATCGTCGGCGTCGTCGGCGCGCTACAGCTCGACGTGCTGAAAGAGCGGCTGCAGGGCGAGTACGGGTTGCCGATCGACTACGACGCGACCCGGTTCTCGGTCTGCCGCTGGGTGTCGTCGGATTCGGAGGTCGAACTCGACAAGTTCGTCGACTCGCACGGCTCGGCGATGGCGAAGGACCTCGACGGGGCGCCGGTCTTCATGGCGACCACCGCCTTCTCGCTCCGCTACGAAGAAGAGCGGTACCCGGCGGTGCGCTTCACCGACATCAAGGACTATCAGAAGCGGCAAGCATGAGGGTCTGAGCCGCTCAGCCTCGCCCTAGAACTTCCCCAGCATCGGGAAATCGACGCTGAGCGTCGATTCCGAGGCCATCGGCGCTTCGCGCTTGCGCGGCTTGCGGTTGAGCACCTGCTTCAGCTTGGTCTTCAGCACCGCCATGTCGAACGGCTTGAGGATGAAGGCGTCGGCGCCGGCCTGGTGGGCGACGTTGATGTCCTCGAAGTCGAACGACGCCTCGGTCAGGATGAAGGGCGTGTTCATCAAGTCGTCGTCGCCGCGGATCTCGCGCAGCAGGGTGAGGCCGTCCATCGGCTCCATGTCGAGGTCGGAGATGACGAGGGCGTACTTGCGCTGCCGCAGGCGCTCGAGCGCCTCGACGCCGCCGGTCACCCCCTCCACGTCCGCGAATCCGATGCGGTTCATCAGCATCACGATGAGACGGAGGAGCTTCTCCTGGTCGTCGACGATGAGGATCGGTGGCGTGTCGGTCATGACATCGTCTGCGACATGGATCCGGGAGGGAGTCGGGGATCGGACGGTCAGCTTGAGCCCGAGGTATGAAAAAACTGCTTCGCGGCACCGCGTGCGCCGAATCCGACAGTCTTGATCCCGATCAGATGAAGAGGTGGTCGATGCCCTGCTTCGACATCTCTTCGGTCTGCAGTGCGAGCGACAGCGCGTGGATCGCGCTCGCCCTGGGCGTGCCGCGCTGGAACATCGGCATCAGGTTCGCCTTGGCGAAGTGCACGTCGTTCGTGGGCGAGCGAATGCTGCTCCGGCACGAATTGACGAACTCGCGCTTGGTGATCTCGCGCCACTCGCAGATCTGCACGTCGCGGTGGCGGTCGTCGGCGAGGATGCGGTTGAAGGTCTCGTGCACCGAGGTACGCTCGCCCTCGATCACCTGGGCGGCGAAGGTCTGCTCGACCAGCAGGAAGCTGGTGATCACCGAAAACTCGTTTTTCTTCTGCGCATGCCGCGTGATCTCGCCGACTTGGCCGGCGCGGATCTGGACATCCGACGACAGGGCCAGCCGCGAGAAGTAGATCAGGTGGACGAGGCTGGTTCGCTTGGCACGCATGGGGACTCCCGTCCGGAGGACGCCGTCCCGTTCTAGCCTGTCGCCGATAAGGGCCGGTAAACGCTGCCCACCCGGCAGAAGATGCCGGGGAGGACACGTCGCGGCGGTGCGTTCCTGCCGGGTTCGGCGGTCCGCATCCAATGAAAACAACGACTTGGCCGTGGCACGCCGGTTGCGGATCGACACCCGATCGGGCGAGTGCCGTTTGGGCGCCGCCTTCCCGGGAAAGACGGCGCGTCATGGACATCTTCACCGCGTTGCAGACGGCGGTCTCGGGCCTCAAGGCCCAGTCCTACGCCATCGACAACATCTCCGGGAACATCGCGAACTCGCAGACCACCGGGTACAAGCGCATCGACACCAGCTTCGTCGACCTGCTGGCCGAGCAGACGCCGAAGCACGAGGTCGCCGGCACGGTGCTGGCGCAGTCGCAGATGACCAACAGCATCCAGGGCAACATCGCCTCGTCCAGCGTCACGACCAACATGGCCATCAACGGGGACGGCTTCTTCACGGTGATGGCCAAGACCGGCGACGCCAACGGGCAGACCAGCTTCTCCGGCACACCGGTCTACACCCGCCGCGGCGACTTCGCCCCCGACAAGGACGGCTACCTCGTCAACGGCGCCGGCAGCTACCTCCAGGGCCAGAACTACGATGCGGCGACGGGGCAGGTGTCGAGCACCGGCCCGATCAAGATCGCCAATCAGACGCTGGCGGCCAAGCCGACCACCACGATCACCTACGGCGCCAACCTGCCGGCGGCGCCGGCGACGGCTAACTCATCGACCACCAAAAGCTCGCTCTACGCACCGACCGACACCAGCGTGCTCGTCACCGACACCAACGGTGTCGCGACCGCGGGCAAGAAGGTCCTCGCCGCGAACGCGCAGGACTTTGTGAACAGCAGCATCGCGGGGCCGGCGCTCACCGCCTACACCACCACCGGCGCGCCGGTCGCGGTCAACACGCGCTGGGCGAAGATCCAGGATGCCACCACCGCGAATGCGAGCGCGACGCCGCCGACGGTGGACCAGCCGGCGATCTGGAACCTGTTCTACGCCTCCGACAGCTCCGTCGCCCTGAACAAGAGCGACTGGGTGAACGCCGGCACAGGCTTCACCTTCGACGGCAGCGGCCAGCTGGTGCAGCCGTCCGGCGGCAAGGCGACCATCACCGACCTGACGGTGAACGGGACCAACCTCGGGAGCGTCGGCCTCGCCTTCGACAAGACCACGCTGACCCAATACGCAGCCTCGTCCGGCGCGGTGACGACGAACGCGCTCACGCAGGACGGATACGCCTCCGGGACCCTGAACTCCGTCGCGGTCGGGAGCGACGGCAGCATCATGGGGGCGTTCTCGAACGGCTCTTCGGTGAAGCTCGCCTCGGTCGGGGTCGCCCGCTTCATCAATCCGGACGGGCTGAAGCCGCTATCGAATGGCACCTACGCGCAGACGCTCGATTCCGGCGTGCCGCTCGCAGGGCTCGACGGCTCGGCGGTGGTCGGCGCCAGCAACGAATCGTCGAACACCGACATTGCGAGTGAATTCTCGAAGATGATCGTTACCCAGCAGGCGTATTCCGCCAACACGAAGGTGATGTCGACCGCGCAGACGATGATGTCCGACCTGCTCAACATCATTCGCTGAGGACCGGCCGTCCCCGCGCGGCAGTTGAGAGAGGATCGTCGACGGACATGCCCCTGAACGCGCTCCAGACGGCCACGGCGGGCCTGAAGGCGACCCAGACCGCCATGGGTCTGGTCTCGCAGAACGTCGCCAACGCGGGCACCGCCGGCTACGTCAAGCGGACGATCGCGACGGTCTCGTCGGGGCCGGGCAACTCGGGCGTCTCCGTCGGCGCGATCACCCGGAGCTTCGACGCGGCCGCGCTGAAACAGCTTCGCCTCGAGACCGCCGGCTCGGCCTACACCAGCACCAAGGCCGACATCACCGGGCAGGTCGGCTCGCTGTTCGGCACGCCCGGGAGCACGACCGCGCTCGACGGCCTCGTCAACAGCTTCACCGGCTCGCTGCAGAACCTCGCCGCGAACCAGACCTCGGCCGCCGCCCGAAGCACCGTGCTCAGCACCGCCTCGAACCTCGCCAACAGCATCAACGGCATCGCAAACAGCGTCCAGGCCCTGCGCACCGGGATCGAGTCCAGCCTCGGCAGCCAGACCGCCAGCGCGAGTTCGCTCCTCGGTGGCATCGCCGCGCTCAACGTCAAGATCCAGTCGACCACCGACGACCTGACGCTCGCCGACCTCAAGGATCAGCGCGACCAAAAGGTCACCGAGCTGTCCGGCTACCTCGACGTCCAGACCGCAGAGCAGCGCGACGGCACCCTCTCGATCACCACCAGCTCCGGCGTAAACCTCGTCACCGGCGGCACGGCGGCGACGCTCGGCTTCGACGGGCGCACCACCCTCGGCGCGAATTCGACCTATTCGACCGATCCCGACCAGCGCAGCGTCGGCACCATTACGGCGACGACGCCGGGCGGCGGCAAGATCGACCTCGGCGCGCCGGGCGTGCTGCGTTCGGGTTCGATCGCAGCCAACCTCGAATTGCGCGATACCACACTGCCACAGGTGCAGCGCCAGCTCGACGACCTCGCGGGCGGGATGGCGAGCGCACTCACCGACACGAGCACGAGCGGGACGGTGAGCGGTTCCGGCTCGACCACGGACCTGTCCGGCATGCAGTCCGGCAACACGCTGACGCTCGCGGTGACGGCTGCCGACGGGTCGACGCGGAACATCATCCTCGTCGCCTCTCAGGGCGCCACGAAGTCGGTCGACCCGAGCCAGACAGACGACGGCACGGCGCTCGCCCAGACCTTCGACATCTCCGGCGGTCCGACGACCTACAAGGCCAAGATCCAGGAGGCGCTCGACGGCTTGGCCGCACGCGCGAGCGCACTGGGGCTGAAGAACGTACCGTCCCTCACTGCGAGCGGCACCGGCGCCAACGTGACGGTGACCGGAGGAGGCACGTCCAAAGTGGTCGCCGCCACGGCGACGAAGACCGTGCCGACGAGCGCTACCGACTTCGCCTCCGCCTACCCGCAGGTTGCGCTGTTCGTCGACGGGTCGAACAAGGGCCTGTTCACCGGATCGTTCGATGCCGGCTCGCAGCTCACAGGCTTCGCGCAGCGCATCACGGTCAATCCGGCGCTGAGCGCCAACACCGCGGTGCTGACCGCGCAGGGCGCCACCAACACCGGGACCGGCGCCACGCGGGCGCAGTTCGCCTTCGACGCGCTGACGACCGCCCAGCAGACCTTCTCGTCGTCGAGCGGGATCGGCGGCGTCGCCGCGCCTTATAAAACCAGCGTGATCACGTTCGCGCAGGACGTCATCGCCGCGCAGGGGGCGGCGGCGGCCAACGCCGCGAACCTCGATGCCGGGCAGAGCGTGGCCCTGTCCACCGCGCAAGGGCGGTTCGCCAAGAGCGCCGGCGTCAACGTGGACGAGGAGATGTCGAACCTCATCGCCCTGCAGACGGCGTATTCCGCCAACGCCCGCGTGCTCACCGCCGCCCGCGACATGCTCGACACCCTCCTGCGGATCTGAGGGACACCATGACCACGATCAGCCCCTTCGCCGCCGGCACCTACGTCAACACGCGCTCGACTTCGCAGTTGCTGTCGCTGAAGGGCCAGCTCGACACCCTGTCGACGCAGCTCTCCACCGGCCGCACCGCCGAGACCTACGCCGGCCTCGGCGCCGGGCGCAGCACCAGCCTGACGGCGCGCGGGACCCTGAGCGCGTTGGACGGCTACGATGCCGGCATCGCCAGCGCGCAGACGCGTGTCACCCTCGCCTCCACCAGCCTCCAGCAGATCGCCAAGCTGACGGCCGACCTGCGCGGCGGCATCGCCTCGAACCTGCAGCCGGCGACCGGCACCACCGTCACGCCGCAGCTGGCGCAAGCCAACCTCGACGGTGCGCTCGATGCGCTGAACCAGAACGCGGCCGGGCAATACCTGTTCGGCGGCCGTGCCACCGACGCGGCTCCGGTGAAGTCGACGGACGTTATCCTGAACGGCGACAAGACCACGACTCCACCGCAGGACGGCCTCGTCACGCTGGTCGCCGAGCAGAAGGCGGCCGACCTCGGGAGCGGCGGACTCGGGCGCCTCCAGCTCGGGGCCGTCAGCGCCGGAAACGCGTTCCAGCTGTCCGAGGATCAAGGCGACGCGACCGGCGAGACCCGCGCGAACTTCGGGTTCCGAATCGCCGGGAAGCCGGCGACCACCGGGGCCATCACCGCGACGGTCGATCCGGCGCATACGGGCCTGCCGGCGACGGTGACGGGGCTCGACCATGCGCCAATGGCCGGCGAGAGCTTTCGCGTCACGGTCAACCTCGCCGACGGCAGCCAGAAATCCTACGACCTCACGGCGAGCAGCACCGTGCCAGCGGGCTCGACCACCGCGTTCGGCGTCTTCGCCACCCCGGCCGCTGCGGCGGCCGGGCTGAACGCGTTTGCGATTGCACAGGGCGGCACCGTCGCCAGCGTTCAGAGCGGCAACACGCCGGCCCTGAATGCGACCTTCGGCAACGGCACCTATGCCGCCTACGACATCGGCCTCTCGGGCCAGCCGGCGGCCGGCGACAGCATCACGGTCCAGCTCGCGCTCCACGACGGCAGCACGACCAGCGTAACGCTGACCGCGGGCGCGAGCGTCTCCACCGGCTCGACCACCACCTTCGCCATCGGTGCCGACGTCGCCACGACGACAGCCAACCTCAAGGCCGCACTCGGCACCGCGCTGGCTGCCGCCGCCGCCGGCCCGCTCTCGGCGAGTTCGACCACGCGGGCTTCGGAGGACTTCTTCTCCGCCTCGAACGCGTCCGGCCAGGCTCCGAAGCGCATCGACACGACCGGCGCGACGCCGACCTACAAGGATGCGGCCTCGACCAGCACCGTGATCTGGTATCAGGGCGACGCCGCGAACACCGACCCCCGCGCCACCGCCTCGATCCGCGCCGGGGCGAACCTCGACGTCGCGATCGGCGCGCGGGCCAACGAGGTGCCGATCCGGAAGGCGCTCGCGGGCTTTGCCGCGCTCGCCGTCGACGGCCTCGCCGACCCCAAGGCCACCACCACCCCCGGCCGGCTCGCCGCCTTGAGCAGCAAGACCTACGATCTCCTGGGCAAGGCGTCGAACGATCCGAGCCTGGAGGCGATCGCCACCGATTTCGGCCTCGCCGCCAGCACGTTGACCTCGGCGAAGTCGCAGAACGCGGCGACCCGGCTGACGTTGCAGAACGTCGTCGACGGCGTCGAGAGCGCGCCGATCCAGGAGGTGGCCGCCAAGCTGCTTGAGGTCCAGAACCGGCTTCAGGCGAGCTACCAGATCACCTCGTCGCTCTCGAAGCTGTCGCTCGTGAACTACATGAGCTGACGCGGTCGCGAACCGGATCGCTGGAAGGATTGATCGACGCCGAGCCGCCGGCCTATCGTGGTGCGAAGGGCCGCGCCCCGCTGCCCGGCGCGGCCCTTTGTGAGCTGCGAACCGCCGGGGACGACATGTCAGAGCAGCACCGGTCGTCGACGAGAACGGGCACCTTCGCCGGACCGCGGCGCGTCGGACTGCTCCTGGTCGGCATGCTTTCGCTGTCGCCCTGCGAGGCCCGCGATCTGGAGAAGGCGCCGGCGCGGGAGACCGCGCAGCCTTGTCCGGGATACGGCGCCGGCTTCGTGCGGACGCCGGTCGGTTCGACCTGCGTGCGGGTGTCGGGTCGGGTCCGCGCCGGCGCCGACCTCGCCATCGGCCGAGACGTGACCACGGCGCCGACGGCGGCCGGGCGCTTCGCGATCGACGCCCGCACCGAGTCCGATCTCGGCCCGGTGCGGACTTATGTCCGGATCGGCAACGGGCGCCGGTGACGCGTCTACAGGTTGCGTGAGAACGTCAGCGGCCCGCTGGCCGTGCCGCGGCCGTAAGGGGAGGGCGCCCGCGACGGTTGGCCGTAGACGCTCGGCGTGCTGGCCCGGCCGAGGTCGGCCGCGAGCGACTTGATCAACCCCTCGGACACCGTCCGCGCCGTGCCGAGCACCGCCTGGTTGGCCTCCACGGCCTGCGTGAAGCGGCGGTGGGCGCCCTTCAGCAGCTCGACGCCGGCCGGCGCGAAGCGCGCGAGCGCGACCGCGTTGGCCTTGGCCACCTCGAGCCCCTGGAGGTAGGCCCCGGCGAGCGCCGCCTTGGCCTCGGCCTCCGCGAGGCCCTCGCGCAGGCGCCCGACGCGGACATGGCCGGTCTCGGCCGCGAGCACCGCCTCCAGCGCCTGCATGGTCGACATCACCGCGCCGACCAGCGCGTCGGCACCGGCGCGGTCGGCGACCCGGAAGGAGGGATCAAGCCGCACGGCCGGCCCCCGCGACGGCGCCGGCGCCGCCCTGCATCTTCATCATCTCGGAGAACACCTGGTTGGCGATGCCGACGCCGCCGCTCTTCATGATTTGGCCGGCATATTCCTTGGTCAGCATCGAGCGGTAGACGCCGCCGCCGGTGCCGTTCTCGCCGAGCGGTCCGTCGGTCCCCTCCGACTGGGTCAGCCGGTCGAGGGAGGATTCGAGGAACATCGACTCGAAGTCGTTGGCGGTCTTGCGCGCCTTCTTGGAAGCCGCCTCCGTCGAGGCCTGCGCCGTCTTCGAGGCGGTTTCGGCGATGGCGCCGGTGATGGCCTTGCCGACGCCGACGGCGGCGGAGACCGCGAAGGTTGCGAGTGGCAGCATGGTCTAGGTTCTCCGGTTCGGGTGGACGTTGGTGATCACATCAGCTCGATGTCGGCTTGCAGCGCGCCCGCGGCCTTGATCGCCTGCAGGATCGAGATCAGGTCGCGGGGGCCGACGCCGAGGGCGTTGAGGCCGTCGACGAGGTCGCGCAGCGTCACGCCCTCCTTGACCAGGGCGAGCTTGTTGCCGTCCCCGGTGTCGACCTTGACGCCGGTGCGAGGCACCACTGCCGTGCGGCCGTTCGAGAGTGGGGCAGGCTGGCTCACCTGCGGCTGCTCGGTGATGGTGACGGTGAGGTTGCCCTGGGCGATCGCCACCGTGGAGACGCGCACGTCGCGGCCCATGACGATGATGCCGGAGCGCTCGTCGACCACGACCCGCGCGGTCTGGTCCGGCTCGACCTTGAGCTGCTCGATCTCGGTGATGAGCCGGATCATGTTGCCGTTGTACTTGGCCGGGATCTGGATCGTGACCGTGGCCGGATCGGTCGGCTCGGCGGTGTCCGAGCCCATGAAGTCGTTGATCGCGGCCGCGATCCGCTTCGAGGTGGTGAAGTCGGGGTTGCGCAGCGACAGGCGCAGGGAGCGCGCGTCGGTAAGCTTGAACGCGATCTCACGCTCGATGTTGGCGCCGTTGGCGATGCGCCCGTTGGTGGGGACGCCGCGGGTGATCTTGGCGGCGTCGCCCTCCGCCGAGAAGCCGGCGATGGCGACCGAGCCCTGCGCTAGGGCATACACCTCGCCGTCGGCGCCGAGTAGCGGCGTGACGAGGAGGGTGCCACCCTGCAGCGACTTCGCGTCGCCGAGCGACGAGACCGTGACGTCGATGCGCGTGCCCTGTGCCGCGAAGGGCGGCAGGCTCGCCGTGACCATCACTGCGGCGAGGTTCTGCGTGCGCATGGTGGCGCCGCGGGTGTTGACGCCGAGGCGCTCCAGCATCGCCTGCAGCGATTGCTTGGTGAAGGGGATGTTGTTGAGGGTGTCGCCGGTGCCGTTGAGGCCGACGACGATGCCGTAGCCGACGAGCTGGTTGGCGCGCACGCCCTCGATCTGCGCGAGATCCTTCACCCGCGAGAGCGCCATCGCCGTGCTGCCGCCGAGCACGAGCAGGGCGACCGCCAGGACGAGGCGCAGGATTTCGCGGATCTGGGCGTGGCGCTTGGGCATGCCGGGCTTCGTTGGAGTTGCGGACATCCGGTATCCTGCCAGCGCCGTGCCACCTCCGCGCAAAATCTAAGTCTTTGATCCAATACGATTTTGTGATAACGAAGCCTGGCCTGGAGCGCTCGCGTCCCTCGCGTTTCCTGCCGACCCGGCAGGTTCTGCCGAGGCATTTACCCGGTGTTAACCCTGCTGACCGGAAGGTCGGCTCGGGCGCATTCCGCCCGTAGGGTCAGCGAAGCGATGCGCGTCGAGAACCGTCCGGGGGCCGTGGGGACGACCTCCGTCGGGGGCACGCGCAAGGGCGAATCCGGTCCGAGCTTCCAGGTCGGCGCCGGGCCGGGCGCGCAACGCAGCGCCGGCACGGGCGCCACGACCACGCTTGCCGGCCTCGACGCGATGTTGATGCTGCAGGGCCAGCCCGACACCCCACACGAGCGCCGCCGCCGTTCGGCCAGGCGGGGCCACGACCTGCTCGACGGGCTCGACCGGCTCAAGGCGTCGCTCCTGTCCGGCCGGGTCGCGACCCACGAACTCCTTACCATTGCCGGCCGCCTCTCCGAACGCGCCGAGTCCTGCGGCGACCCGCGCCTCGACGGGCTGATCGCCGACATCGAACTGCGCGCGGCCGTCGAGCTCGCCAAGGTCGAAGCCGCTCGCGGCGCCTGAACGCCGCGCAGGGTTGACCGCACGGTGCACCCATGGCTCATACCGTCGCTGGCACCCCTGACTCCGTAGCTCAGCTGGATAGAGCAGCCGCCTTCTAAGCGGCAGGTCCCTGGTTCGAGCCCAGGCGGGGTCGCCACCCTTTTTTCCTTTGAAAACAGGGTTTTAGCGGATCGCTCCTACCGATTCGAGGCGGCCTTTGAAGGCCGCGGTTACAAGTCGGTTACAAGGAGGCTCTGTTCGAGATAAAGACGGTGGGACATCGCCATTGGGCGTGAACTCGGCCAAAGGCGACAGTTCTATTGCATGAAGGAAACTTGCAGACCGTGTCGGCAACGGACGATCGCGTACGGTCGCTGGCCCGTGCATCCTTTCAAGCCAGACGTCGTCGAGGCGCCGGTCTAGGTCCGGGCAGCAGAGCATTTCTGGGAGATCGGTCAAAAGAGTTATACGTGGGCAGAAAGGAACGAGATCAACTCAGCTTCTTTGGTACGGCCACGCCGCCTTTGCGAAGAATACCCGCTTCCACTCGGTAAATATCTGGCACATTGATCTTTCCGTTTCCCCGTACTTCCATGACACCGACATCCCGCATCGAAGACAGCAGCGCCGAAGGTTCGTCTTCCGACAGAAACTTAACCGGCGTAGACATCGTTTCCGACTGCGCATCATTTTGAATGTCTTGAATGACTTGTTGGCCATCCCATAGATTAAGCAACTGTTCCTTCTCCATCGGGACGAACTGCCGCCGGAGGGCTTCCAACGCAGGCTTGATCCACGGATAATCTTCGTACAGTTCGATCAACCGGCTTCTCGATGCCCATCGTACGCCATCTTGAAGGCCGAGGTGATCAACTACCAGCTCGGATGGGGTCGGCTGGTGCTCTGCCGCCTTCTTCCACGCGATCAGGAAGCTTCGAGGCGAGCAAGCACTGGCTGCGTCGCTTAGGTGCAGAGGCACCCAGGTGTAGACCCGACCACGCTTCTTGTCGGTGCCCATGAATTCGCCGGCGATTCCGTTGATCAGGCGGTTCTGAGCGTCGACGGAGAACAACCTGTCCACACCGCTGCCCGGTAGTCCGTCGATTGCATTCTCACGCTGGGCGAGACGCCTGAGCGGATCACGCGACGCATCAGCCCGCAGAAGCTCGAACAGCAGCAACCCATAAAGCTCAATCGGTCTCCAGATCAGATCAACATAGTCGTTTTTAATCTTTGAGCTGTCTGGAAATCGAAATAGATCTTCATCATTGAACAAATCGGTCCGCATGAAGATCTTGGCGCGAATTGCGCTGAAGGACTGGAGCGACACCGCGAGACCCAACAGCGCGCGCGTCAATTTGCGGATGCTGCTCCAATCTCGGCCGAGCCGGTCAAGCGCATCAAAAACTACCAACAACGTGACATTTGTCCGTACTAGATAGTCGTCGGCTTCCGAAAGAGTTTTCGAATAAAGATTAATATCCGTCTTTAGATCCGCGATGACTGCGCTCAACGGTGCATCGTAGCTAGGATCGATTGTTCTCGAGGCTACGCGTGTCAGCACGGCCCGCCATATTTGTTCCGCAGCGATGCCGGCCTCCAAGAGCCCCGTCATCTCGTCAATAGTAGGTGCTGTTGCGCTGACCTTAGCCGACCCGTTGAAGCCGATCATCACTTCCGCGGTGTCGAAAAGGGGGTAGCCGTAGACCTTGGCCAGCCGGCGCCGGACGTCGCGATTCAAGAGCGCATGGCTCCAGAAACTCTTGCCCATCCCGCGATTGCCGACCACGAGTTGTCGCCTCAGATCGAGGACGCCACGATGACCTAACGGGAAGAAGGCACGGTCGACAGGAATCGTCTCATTGGGTTCTACACGCGGCGACGGCTCGAGTGCCGCGAGAGCCGTGCGGATTGCTACGAGGTCGGAGTTTAGTCCGTTCACGGCTGGGTCCCGCCAATATCCCCGTCCGAAGTCATCGCCACCTCGATTTCGGTGAGGAAGGATCTGAATGTCTGTTCGTAGAAGCTTTGTACAAGCTGGCCGGGTATCCGCCCGGGATCGAAATCGACGAAGCTTTGGCTAAATGGAATTATCAACGGCCAATGAGGCGCCGACTTGTCATCTTGGACGAAGCGAAGGCTATCTGGAGTTTGTTCGCCGACGGTCTCCGCATCGTAAATGTGCGCAGAGTAGATCTCGTACATGTCTTCCAGGTATTGTTCCGCCCCACCTGGGGCTAGGCTCGTCTTTGCGAGGACCGGACGCAACCTGGTCCGCCACTCGGCATCCCGTCCCTGGGCTCGGTCACGTTGCGCCAGCAGCTGCAGGGCGGCGAACAGAGCGCGATACCCCTCGATCGTCTGCTTCTGTGCCGTCCCAAAAAAAAGAACCGTAGCACCGAGTCCAAGCACGGCTGGAGCTGCCAATTCCGCCAGACCGGCGCGACTGTCGATGAAAATAGCATCGTACTGCTGCCGCTCGGCGATCCGCGAAATCATCGTCGAGATTTGCTCCGAAACCGGAACTGTGCGACCGTCGATCACATCCTCAATCATGGCTCGCGATAACTTCTGCAGGATATTCTCCGGATTGCGAAGCGAACGGAGACCGAGCGCCGGGAGGACATCAACACGTCCTCCACCAGGTTCGGTCAATTTACTCGAGGCCACGTAAGAGCGCAGATCGGCTTCGGTAACCCCACCGATGCCGTCTTCGACAAGGTAGTCGATAACGCCGAACTCCGGCGTGCCGTCGTTGTCGAGCAGAAGATTTCCCAAGCCGGGCGCTTCAAGATCGAGATCAACGACCAGAACGTTCCGATTGCGCCGCGCGAAGTCAGCCGCGGTGACGGCTAATGCCGTGGAGCGCCCCACACCACCCTTGAGCGTCGCGAAGACGACTCTGGGAGGTTCAGGACGCTTATGCGCGGGAGCATCGAGCCATCCAGACCCGACGATCCGACGATCGAGGAGATGGCAGAACACGTCTGCGACCTGGATTGGAAGACGGTCAGCGGCTTCAAGAATCGGCTCGGCGCCCGCATCGCCGCGGAACAGGATAGGGCGCCCGGCTCTCGCGTAGGGACCGAGGGCCAATCCGAGCGCTTCAGCAAGGGCCTTGCGTTCTAGTTCGTCCTTGGGCGCTCGGTCCGAAACGAAGGTGAGACGGCCCGATGCATCGCGGAGAGCAGTTCCACCGGCGACAAAGTCCGCGCCGGCTAAATCGCTTAGCGTCCGCACTAGTAGCGGCAGGGATTCGTCGAACCGAGGGGCTGACATTAAAACGCATCCATCCGGGATACCAGCTCGTGCGCGGCGGATCGCCAATGGGCGACCCACCTCTCTAATATGTCTCTGGTAGGAGCATACCGCATGTCGGTATCCCAGTTCTGAAAAAGGGATGCGTCTTCCGCAATGGCTCTGAGTTCGCCTGACCGTCGCCCTTTCGCATGGTCGAGTAGACGCGACTTAAGGTCCGGGAAATGCGCGTAAAAGGGGTCGTCACGCCGTTGCGCGGGGGACAATGGGGACATGCCGCTGTCCTGCATCATAGCCTTGACCGCAAGTTCTCCGGACAGGCCGAACAAATAACCGGCAACGGCCTGGCATCCGGGCTGCGCACCCGGTGCGGCCGAGCCGTTCAGCTTCTCGGCTGCCTTGAGGTGGCGCCGTGCCGAGTTCGCCAGATCTATTCGGTAAGCCATAGGATCCAATCTTAGACCCATCTGAAGACGAGTGGCAGACTCGTCAACATCCGCTTTACCGCATCGTGTGCGCGGGTGAAGCCATGCCGCTATCTAATTAGCAAAGCCGACCTAACTTCCTCTCTCCGCTCCCATCGGACTTCAGGCCCTAGCCCTGGAGCAGATATCTCGCCGCGCGACCGCGCACGAGTAGCTGGCTGAGGCTTACCTACAGGGAAGTTCGGCTGGGCAGGCGGGACAGACGCTCAGCATGTCAATTGAATCGGCGATGGCGGCAGGTCGTTCGAGGCCAGCACCGGTTGAGCGCACAAATGGGTTTTCTGATCAGGGATTTAGATAGCTCCCGGAGCACTGGGAAATCTATCTTGGCTAATGCCCAGGCAATGCTAAGGTCGCAGATCTCTCGACACGGAGCAGCCACGCAGATGCCGCCTCCTACGCTTACGTCAGTCGACGCGGCGCGCCTTGGTTCCGGTCGCGGTCTGGAATGGGCGCGCAGGATGATGAATGCTGCTAGGCCCTGGATTGCAATAAATGCTTTTTGGTTGCTGGTCCTCGTGTCCTGGCTACCGATCGTCGCAGGTGCTCAAGACCTGCTCGCGAGAATCTCTGCAAATGCGAGCGTGACTACCTTCCCAGTTAGGCCGGACTCAATCTCGTTCCTCCTAGTGTCGCTGGGCGTGCTCGTTACGGGACTTGTCAAATTCCGCTACGTTGCCGTGCTCTGTGTCCTGCCTGGACTAGCGTCCGTCGCGTTGGGCTTGGATCCCTCTGCCTTCGGCTCATGGCCGGCGTTGGAACCTCTTTTAGTACCCATTGGGGCCGCTCTTGTCGTGGTATCGGCTGGGTGTTTCGTCGGGTTCGGCCGGCTGCGCTCGGCGTCAGTCGCAGCCTTCCTGATCCTCGCTGCGATCGAGGCTTTGGGAGGATTGTGGCCGCTCGCTCCGACTGAGGTCGCGCCTGGCGCCTCGCCGGCTGCTGCAGCAGCAGGTGGCACGTCGGCTGCGTACCTGACCTTCGGGAGACTTTTTCATGCTTATCACCTCTCCGTGCTGGACCTCCTGATCGTCGGCTCTTTGATCGTTCTCGGCCGCTTCCTCGTACTTTTGTATCGCGACAATCTTGCTGGATGGGCAGGCGTTCGCGCCGGTATTGACCGGAAGGTGCTGCTCCGGACAGCCGTCTTGGCAGCGCCCTTTGTGGCCCTAATAGCCGTACTCGGCTGGTTCTGGGACGGGGTCGGCCGGACGGCCGAGACGTACGCGATAGATGTGTTGCGGACTTCGGGAGCCCCGCCAGCGGAGGTCCCAAAAACTCTCGAGGACGCCATGAGGCAGGCGAGCAAGCGCGAGCAAGCAAAGGTGGAGGATCGCAGCAAAGCCGCTCTTGCTGAAGCGGTTGCGAAGGCGAGGGATGGTTCAACGCAACTCGTTGAGACAGCATTGCCGAACTTGAGGTCGTCATTTCCGCCCCATCTAATGCAACTCGGCGACTGTCGTTGGTACGACGTAATGTGCCATGTGATGAATGGTATCAAATCCGTCGTGAACTCTATTTATCGCAAGGCGCGTGATGCCGCGCTCAATTCCCTAGAGTCCGAGTTGCGTAAAGCTGATGCGTTGGGCAAGGAGCGCCTAGCCGACAAGCAGAGGGTCGCGACTGAGGCAATTGCTAGGTTTTCCAAGCAGTCGACGGGCTGGGCCGATACAGCGATTGTTAAGGCGTTCGTTACTGCGCGCTGGATTGACATGATCCTCGGGATTTACGGCCTCATGGTTGCGGTGAAGACCGTGATGGTGATCCTATCCCGCATCATTTATCGCGATGAGCAGGGCAACGGCCTGTTCGCCTCGCTAAGGCCTTTCGCTAACCTCACGACGTCTCGTCCGCCCGAGGTAGTCGGAAGCGAGTTCGAGTTGCCGTACAGGTCTCCGGACACGTACGTAGCCCTGCGCTATGAAATCAGGAACGCGGTAGCGAACGTCTCCCTGCCGCAACCAGGGACCGGCCTCCTTGGTCGGGTTTTTAGCGGACGATACGTGCTCGGCCGCCTTGATTCCGTAAGTCTTCCAGTCGGCGGAGCGTCTATAGTGGTCAACGCCCCGTCAGAACTCGTATCCTGGGAACTTGGCGTCGGTGAGGAGATAATTGTTCGCTACGAGGACCTAGTAGCCTTCTCTGCCACAGTACGGCTGGCGACTGAAATCAACCTTTCGATCCAGGCGACTTTGTTCGGACGTTTCATTTTTCACAAGGCGATCGGGCCGGGGACGATCGTTATGCTGACTGCTGGGGAGGCTGTCGCAGGCCGCGAGAGGGATGCTGCCGAGTCTCGCCGATTCACCTCATTGAAGGCTTGGGAGTTGCCCGCCGGATTCCAAATTCAATCTAATCTCAACTGGCGTGGTGTCTACCTTGCCCCATATAATATCCGAAAACATGAAGGATCTTTATTGGTGTACGATACAGGACCAAAAAACTCTAAGTGGTCATCTATAGGGCTGATTAGCTCGATTAGGACTTTTCTTCTTCCGTTTTAGTCAGCAACTGAAGCATGTTGGATCTTCGCCGCCTCAAGGCCGGTGTCGCATGAGGCCACACGGTGGAGCAGCGAGAACGGAAAGGGAATCCTTACGTCCTCCGGGCCATACGGACTGAACGCCCTCATCCCGTACCGCTCCGGAAATGCCCTGTGATCCGTATGTCCGCCGCCGAGTACCGTGCGCTCGGCCTGCCGCCAGTCACATCTTCGCCTATCAAGGCCGCGCGTCGACCGGCGGCAGACACCGAAGGACCGGTTCACCGAGGCGTCCTCGACATCCTGCGCCTGCGCTTGGGCCGGCGCTACCTCGTCCAGCACACACCGAACCGCCCACGCAGCAGTGTCCAAGGCGGCCGGGAGAAGAGGCTTGGCGCTGTCCGAGGATGGCCGGACTTGGCCATCTACGGGCCGGGACCGGCCGGACCGGCTTGCTGGTTCGCGGAGATCAAGCCACCCGGATCGCCCGTACCGACTTATCAGCAGGAGATCCACGCCCAGCTTCGTTCGGCTGGGTTTGAGGTGCGGGTGCTGCGTGGGATCGCGGATGCCGAGGCTGCCCTCACCATCTGGGGCCTCCCGGCCGAGAAGTAGATGCCGCCGCCATCCGGGGCATTCGTCCTGATACGAATCTAACGTCCGATCACACAGCCTATCGCGCCGCGGCGGCATCCTCCGCCCTGGCCGCGGCGCTATCCGCCTCGGCGCGGGCCTCCTGGGCCTCCCGACTGGCTGGTGCAGCAGCCTCTGCTTCTTCGGCGTGCCGAGCAGCTGCCGCGGCGTGGTGCTTCGCAGCGGCCGCGTGGGCGTCGCGCGGATCCTCGCCGTCCTCGGCCTGACGCGAGGCCTCATTCGCTTCGCGCTGCGCGTCCCGCACCATGGTGATCGCGCTATCAGCCAACTCGGACGCCTCGGCGGCTGTGTAGGTCTGGATGGCAGCATCGGCGCTCGCTGTCACCGCGTCGTGCTGCGCGGCCGGATCGAAATCCTCGTCCGGCACGAGAGCCTCGAAATGCATCTCCGCAGCCGAAGCATGTGCGTCGGCAGCAGCAGCGTGTTGACGGGCCGCTTCAGCGTGGGCAGTAGCGAGCCCAAAGTTTGCGGGATGGGTGATCGCGCCCCGAGCGGTGCCGCCTAAGATCGCTTGGAAGATTTGCTCTAACATGAGACGTGCCGTCTGGTTGTAGTGAACTGCCAGACAAGAAAAACACGCGGTTACAGGCCGAACAATTGTTCGCCGCTTTGTGCAGTTAACGGTGAATTAGCAGTTCGTCAAAGCTGTGACTGGGATCGCGCGTCCCGATACGAAGCAGAACGGTTGGCTGGATTGTCCCTCCTACGACAATCGCCCTTGAATGCTTATAGTTCTACGCGAGACAAGTGCCCCGTCACGCGGCGTATGCCCGATCAATGGCGGCGAGGGCAATCTCTCCGCCCCGGACAGCCTGAGTGTAATGGCTGAGAGTGACCGCAGGGCTTGCGTGGCCCGCGATCTTTGCCACGAGGCCGACCTCGACGCCTTCTGCCTGCAGCATGGAGATGAACGAGTGGCGGGCCGAATGCGGCGTCACGTAGGGCACGCCGGCCTTCTTCAGCAGGGGCGCCCAGATCCGGGAGCGGAAGTTCGAGTAGAGCAGCGTGCCTCCACCGCCGACCCGCGGTTGCGGCCACGCCTGCCGGGCGCCAAGGCCCGGGAACACACGATGGGGCTCACCCTCGCGCTGGGGGCACACGGCCTGCCAGGCGAGCAGCATGGCCCGGAGCCGCGTCGGAATCGGGATCGTGCGGCATCCGGCCTCTGTCTTGGTGACCTCGCAGACCGCCCCGCCCATCTCCTGCATCCGGCGGATGCGAATCACGCCAGTCTCGAAGTCGATATCCTCCCATTGAAGAGCCAGTTGCTCGCTCGGACGCGTGCCAGCGAGGAAAGGGAACGCAACGTAGGCGCCCTTTTCCGGGTCGGCCTCAGCGACCGCCAGAAGCTCGACGATTTGGGCCGAGGTTAGGATGGCCTTCTTCACCTTGGGCGCCCCTTTTAGCCGCGAAGGCATCATTGGGGGGCGGATGCCCAGGTCCTCGGCCGCGAGTGCCAGGGCGCTACTGAGGTACTTCCGGGCACGGCTCGCCGAGGCCACGCCTACCTCTTGCGAGATCAGCTTGTGCCAGGCCCTGATATCAGCGGTTCCGAGACGATCGATCTTGATGGCGCCGAGGGTGGGCTTGAGCACGGCCCCCTCTGGAATGACGCCGCTTTCGGTGTAGGCGCGACGTTGCGCGGGATTGGCACCGACCAGCACTGGGTCCGAGATGTACCGCGCGCCCTGCTCGTAGCCGTGAAGGGTCTGGCCCTTCACCTCGCCGCGGCGGCCTTCGAGCCAGAGCGCGACGGCGTCGGCGACCGTGATCATCTCGCGGGCCGGGACGTAAGTGCGGGTCTCAACGGCCGCCTGGATCGCGTTGCGCTTGGCGATGGCCTCCTTCTGTCGCTCGAAGAAGAGCTGGACGCGCTGCCCAGATTTCGGGTCCTTGTAGTTCAGGACCCAGCGGACTTGGGCGACAACCTCGCCCGACCGTAGCTTGCGATGCCGCTCGCGCTTCGTCATGTTGATGTTGAAGGTGCTGGTCGACATCGCCGGAACTCCACAGAACAGAAGAAAAGAAAAACACGCGGTTGCAGGCAGAACAATTATTCGACTGGCGACGCGGTAAACGAAGCTAAAATCAGATATCGATCCGAAATCAGAAGCTGGAAAGTCACGAAAATTGCTTTTGTAACCTCATACGTAACCACGATCTTGGTGATGAGGATAAAGGGTACGTGATATACAGCCCGTGGTATTCGATAGTAATACAGAATACTGCCGGTTGAGGCTGTCCGAAGGCAGTTCAATGCTTGCGAAGCGGTAGGTCGCATACCGTAGGACGCAGGACAGGACGGACAACATTATGAGGGGGGAGAGGGGGAGTAAGTGCCGATCGCGGCACCGGTGCCACTATAGAGCGACACCTCCCCCCATCCTCATCGTGCGTCCGTCCCGTCCTGCGTCCTGATGGTGATATCGACATCAATATCGGGGGCCGACCCCATATGCCGAGTCTGAGCCGGGTCCGTCACCAGCCTCCTCGGTTGGATCCGGCAAGATGTCGAATGAGAGCCCGATTGCACGAGCCTTCTTCCTGATGTTGGCGAAGTAGACCGGGTGCTTGGGCGAGAACGCGCCGTCCATCTTGCGGATCGCGTGCGTCCAGGCATCACCGGCCCACTTGGTGTCCTTGAAGATCTTCTCGATCCCCGGCGAGCCTCTCAGGAGGTAGAACCCGGGTTCCTCGTTGTTGACCTTCATCAGAATGTCGAGGGAGGCGATAAAGCGTGCGCTGGGCCGCGTTTCCTTTTCGCCCTCCGCCATCAGATCCCTGTGCTCCCGAGCGAGCCACTGCCCGAGCGAGGATCCTGCGATCACGAAAGCGAAGAGGTGGTGGAGTGCTTCGGCGGCATCATCGCGATCGACCGCCTCGGCGTGCTCCGCGGTCGTTGAGGCATACTCCGTGACCTCGCGCCTGACCTCCTCGGGTGACGGTACCCTTCCATTCAGGGCAACGAATGCCGCTCCTAGAAGCGTAGCGATATTTGTCCTGAGCCGAGCATCGAGTCCCGGCATCTCCGCCTCAAAGGCTTCTCGCGCCGGAGAGACCAAGAGCGCCTTCGATGCCATGTACCCGCACCACCGAGGCCCAGCATCGGCGAAGTGCGCGAGCTCGGTCGTGATGTGTCGCGCGGCCTCCTGGTCGTTCTCGTGCATGACGAGTTCGAGCAGGAGGATGCGGCTTGCGTCAGCTGGCGACAGGCCCGACGGATTGATGCCGCTGAAGAAGAACGTCGCACGCAAGCTGAACTGCATGACCTTTCCCTCGGGCGTCCCCTTCAGGATCGATGTGTCCCCGGACGATGCACTACGAGCCAGCATCACAATTGCCTGGTGCCGTGTTCGCCGCTGATCGCTCTCAAACTCGTCGATGATCACCGGCAAGCTGTCGGGGCCGATGGCCTGGCGGATGCCGGCCTCCGTGCTGTCGCCAGTCGTCGACACTGCCAGCGGTGTCAGCAGCGCCGTGGCAAGTCCATGAAGGGTGCTCTTCCCCGCCTTGGGCGGCCCATAGACGAAGCAGTGTGGTCGCCATGCCAGGACGCCACAGATCGGGGCAATCGCGAGCCAGCCGAGCAGAAGCCTTGCGTTCTTTGGATCGCGGAAGGTGAACCGGTTCAACAGGTCCGCAAGCCGTCGGGCATCGAAGGCCGGCTCGGCGGGTAGAGAAATCGGCTCGAAGCAAAGATATTGATTCTTGAGGCCATCCCGCAGCCGCCCACCGAGATTGATGACGACCTCGCGGTCTTCTAGCCAGATCCCACGACCACGAATCCGCGTCGGGCTGAAGGGCCCGACCTGCTTGCACGCTGCAATGATGGCCTCACCGGCTGCCGTGGAATTGAACGACTTTTCCGTCGCAAACTGCCGCCTCCAGAAGCTCGACGGGGCAACGCCCTGCAGCCACTGTACCGAGAGCAACTGCTGAGCACTCGCTGTGATGATGATATTGCGCACCGGATCACGCAGCGCGAAGTTGCCATCACGGGTGTAGCCGAGTGGGATAGGCCCCTCGTCGCCAGGATCATATCGCCGAGACCCAGAGCCGATCTGGACAGGCGACTTGATCTTGCCGTGGTACGAGCAGGAGAGGCAACCCTCGTAGCCGAGGTCCGATTTGATCGACGAGCAGGTTCGAGGCGTACGGCTTTTGATCGCCTGCTCGATCTTACCCTGGGCTTCCCGCTGATCGTACCGGTGATAGTGCCTACTGTAGGCGTGGAAGATCTGCTCCGGATCCTGGCAACAAGCGGTGATGCTTGCAGCTGCAAACCACTCGGGTTCAGACGAGGATGCCGCGCCCTCGCCGGTGACATCGAAGTACCACGAGCAGCCCTGCCGGATAGCCTCGTGCCGAGCGGGAGCAAAGCCGTGACTGGGCCGCCGGGTCGACTTGCTGGGTACTCGGCTGGGCGACGCAAATTCCGCAAGAGTCGCTACAGAAAACCGCCGCGTCGGATCGAACTGCTTCAGCACAACGGGCTTCTTCTCTCCGCCCTTGTGGTTAAATGTGCCGGGCAACCGGAAGGCACGAGCAATGTCGCCGATACTATCGATTTCTGCTCCATGATTGCGAAAAAGGGCCTGCATCGCGCGGCTAAAGTCACGCGCGACGCTCTTCGCATTTTCCAACTCGCCTTCATTCTGGATCCGTAGCGGCTCAGTAAGATACCAGTGCCAATGCTCCCCATTGCCAGTCGATACGACAGCGGATGGCGCATAAGGCAGAGATGCACGGATCAAGTCGGCTGCTGCGGCGTCGGGGACGTAGGCTTTGGCCGAGTCCTTCATCGATGCGAAGTCAACATCGATGACGAAGCCTGACATCTGCGCGACGGTCGCAATCGAACCACGCTTTGAGCCCGCACAGGGCTGCCGCTGTGTCCCGATGACGCCGTAGAGATCAACAGCATGTTTCTGTCTATCGATCTCAAGGGCAAGCTCGCCCCACTGATGTGGGCCATATGAGTAGGTGCGTTTCGCAGGGAGTGCGAAGAGTGCCTGAAAACCGGCAAACTCCTCTCCGTGAACAGCTCTCAGGAATTCAATCGAACCCGCCGCGGACAGATCTGTGGGGTTGCTCATCGCGAACTTCCCCGTGAGACCGCGACGCATTGGAATGCGCTTGGTTCCTGAATCGCTTCGCTCGCCGCAGTGCCATTTGCCGCCATCGCGCTTTGAACGTCGACGAGCAAAACGTAGCGGCGATGATCGAGCAGACCATAGCTAGGAACAAGGCCGAGCTTAACAGCTCGTCGAAGCTTATAGCTAGGGATCCGCAGCGCCTTGGCCGCCTGCGGAATAGTGTAATAATGATTTCGGCTGTCAGTATGACAACTGTTCATGGAGCGCCTCCGTTGGAGTGCCCCTTCATGATGGAATGCTTGCCGAAGCAAAATCAGGGAAAAGAGGCGGGCTTAATCCCTATTCCGACTAAGGCGGGATCGAGATCCGTCAAATTGATTCGAATTCCTAAAAGTTCGAGATCTTTCAGGATCCGCTTCGCGGCATTCAGCATCGGCGCTCGCTCATCCAAAGTTTCAGTGCCGACCGCCGATAGCAACTCCTGCTTGCGATCCTTGAACTTCGCACGCAAGCGCGCAAGGATGTTATTCTTGTCCCAATCGCTCCTGGCGGACTCGGTCGGGTGATGCTCGATTACCTTTTTGATAATGGTATCAACCTCGATTTTGGATCTGGTGTCTTGAAAACGCGCGTCACGATAATACCGCGCGATCTCAGTCAGCAAAAAATCGTCGATATCAGGTTGGCGGCCTACCGACCCGTTTTCGCGACCAAACAGGGCATCCTTGGCCTTCAATAATCGGCCTGGAGCTTCATGTTTGGGAAATCTGCCTCTGATTATTGCTATTAGTATCGAGTCTTGCAACGTCCTCATTTCAAACGCTTTCTTGCTGATTATTTCGTCCAATTGGCTTTGGATCCGCGGGTTCATAACTTCATCTGGCTCGCCACACCAACCGAAGTCTGACTCTTTGATGTTTTCTATGCCCTGACCGCAGAATTCAGCCATGAAAACCGGAACAGCTATCTTCTTGTATTTGTCTTTCGATTGGCGAGCCATGTCTCGTTGACCTTTTTGAGGTGCGGCTTCAGCCGTACTCGCAATGCTTGAAGATAAGTTCGTTGCCGTAGCCGCAGCTCATGATGTGCTTAACGGCGCGTGTTGACCTTTATCTTGAGTAACTTCGGGTACCCTGTGCACCATAGGTACGCCCTATCCCCCCGGACATACGGGATCTGCGGCGCTCCGAAGGTCGCTCGGACGGATTATTCCGGGAGCAGCGGAAGGATATTTGATAACGCAAACCTCACCAGCCAACCGCATGGAGGATGTGAAAGTCTCATACGGATTGGAAGCAACATGGGTGTTTTCGGTCGCAAGACGTTCTTAAGCGGACCTAGGATGACCCGCCGTCTCGGATGGACGGTCCAACCCATCGCATGGTCGAAGTTCGTTAAAGTCGGATGCCGACATCATCAGAGGCGATGCGACCGGCAGGAAAGTGCTCTGCCTCGGGAGACAGCGTGATTCACGATTGCAAAGCCCCGGTCACGCGACATCTCGTGCTGGTCCGGCATGGCCAAAGCGTAGCCAACCGATCCGGCCTGTTCACGGGATTGCTGGACTCGCCCTTGACCGAGCAGGGCCGGATGGAAGCTGAGGCAGCCGGGCGGCGTTTGGCCGAGGGCAGCTGGCGCTTTTCCGCTGCCTTCACCTCGACGCTGACGCGGGCCGTCGTGAGCGGCCGGCTTATCCTGGATGCGCTCGGGCAAACCGGATTGGTCCCACAACGCTTCGCCGCGCTCGACGAGCGAGACTACGGCGAGCTCAGCGGGCTCGACAAGACCGCCGCCGATGCGCACTGGGGGGCGGAGCGGATCGAAACCTGGCGCCGCTCCTACGCCGAGGCGCCGCCGAACGGTGAGAGCCTGCGCGATACTGTCGCCCGCATCGTGCCATGCTACCTCCGATCCATCCTACCGGCGGTCATGGGCGGGGACGTGCTCGTGGTCGCGCATGGTAATTGCCTCCGGGCGCTTGTGATGGCGCTCGAAGACCTCAGCCCGGCGGAGGTCGAGAACCTCGAACTCGCGACGGGCTCCGTCAGGATCTATGAGCTTGCCGCGGACACGACGATCAAGGCCCGCTGGATCGACGGGTGAATGCGCCTGTCGGCCCCGACAATGGATCTCCGCAAGCTGCGAAGGGCCCTCTTTTCATCTATTCCGTTGATAGGAAGCATCTGATCATTCCGTTGGAATGATTGAATGGGACGTGGGACCCTTCGGCATCAGTCGGAGCCGCCCATGTCCTCTCTAAACCCATCCTCCCCCGTTCGATCGATGCGCGCTCTGAATGGCGCCAAGCGCGTCCTTCCGGGGCTGGGCCTCTGCGTGGCGGTCACCGCCGCCGCGGTCGGCTTCGAGGTCGCCGAGACCCGCCTGTTCGGTCGCGCCTGGCTCGAAGCCCTGGTGCTGGCGATCCTGCTCGGCAGCGCGATCCGTACCCTCTGGACCCCATCGCAACGGTTCTTCCCCGGGATCGCCTTTGGGGCCAAGACCGTACTGGAGATCGCAGTCGTTCTGCTCGGGGCCTCGCTCAGCCTCGCGACGATCCTCGCCGCCGGACCGGGCCTGCTCTTCGGCATCGCGGGCGTCGTCGTCGTGGCGATCCTGTCGAGTTACGGCATCGGCCGAGCGCTCGGACTGCATCCGCGCATGGCGATCCTCGTGGCCTGTGGGAACTCGATCTGCGGCAACTCGGCGATCGCGGCCACGGCACCGGTGATCGGCGCCGACGGCGAGGACGTCGCCGCCTCCATCGCCTTCACCGCGGTGCTGGGCGTGCTGGTGGTGCTCGGCCTGCCGCTGCTGGTGCCGCTGCTCGGTCTGTCGCCGATGCAGTACGGCGTGCTTGCCGGCCTCACCGTCTACGCCGTGCCGCAGGTCCTCGCCGCCACTGCGCCGGTCGCGGCGCTCAGCGTCCAGGTCGGAACCCTGGTGAAGCTCGTCCGGGTGCTGATGCTAGGCCCGGTCGTCCTGGTGCTCTCGCTCGGCGCAAGCCGGCTGCGCGAGGAGACCGACGAGGCCGCCCCCGGCGTCACTGCCGGCGACCGCCCGGCCCGCGGCGGCCTCGCGATCCACCGCCTGGTGCCGTGGTTCATCCTCGCCTTCCTGGCGCTCGCGGGCCTTCGCTCGGCCGGGCTGGTCCCGCAGGTCGCGCTCGCGCCGATGTCGGAGACCGCCAACGTGCTGACCGTGGTCTCGATGGCGGCGCTCGGCCTCGGGGTCGACGTGCGCAGCGTCGCCAAGGCCGGGGCGCGGGTGACCCTCGCGGTGGTCGCCTCGCTCCTCGCCCTCGGCGCCGTCAGCCTCGGCCTAATCCACGTGCTCGGCCTCGTCTGATCCGCGCTATGGCATCGATCCGAATTCTTGATGAAAGAACTGCCGTGACACGTTCGTCCCAATCCTCGTCCGAGGCGGTTGCGCAGGCGACGGGATGGTTGATGGGGCCGGGTCGCGAAGCGGCGGACGCGGCAGCTCTTCTCGACGGGTTCAGCGCGTGCCTCTCGGGGCTCGGCCTGCCACTGGCCCGCGCCACCACCCACGCGCCGACCCTGCATCCGTCGTTCCGCTGGGTGATGCGCGTCTGGCATCCAGGAGCGTCGAGCCTAGCCCTGCGTCGCCGCCACGGCATCGAGGGCACGCCGACCTTTCACGGCAACACCGTCGAGCACGTGGTCGAGACCCGTACCCCGTTCC
>NZ_VRUX01000109.1:0-10320 GCF_008039885.1 Methylobacterium sp. WL103 | reverse complement strand
CGCCTGCGCCGCGGTGGTGAAGGCCGACGCCTACGGCTGCGGCTCCGACGCCGTCGTGCGGGCGCTGTGGACGGCCGGCTGCCGCACGTTCTTCGTCGCGCATCTCGGCGAGGCCGCACGGGTGCGGGATGCGCTGCCGGAGGCTGCGATCTACGTCCTGAACGGGCTGCTGCCCGGCGCGATGCCGGCCTATGCGGCACTGGACCTGCGCCCGGTGCTCGGCTCGGTGCAGGAGCTGTCCGATTGGGCCGCCTTCGGAGGCGGGACGCGGGCCGCCGCGCTGCACGTCGACACCGGCATGAACCGCCTCGGGCTCTCCGTCCCGGACGCGTTGGCGCTCGCTGGCGACCCGCGGATCGCGGCCGCCGGAATCGACCTGATGATGAGCCACCTCATCAGCGCCGAGCTGCCCGGGGAACCCGTCAACGCCCGGCAGATCGCCGACTTCGCACGCGTGCGCGCGGCGTTCCCCGGCATTCCCGGATCGCTCGCGAACTCGTCGGGCGTCTTCCTCGACGGGGCGACGCATCACGACCTGCTGCGCCCGGGCTACGCGCTGTTCGGCGGCAACCCGACGCCCTATCGCGCCGCCAACCCGATGCGGCCGGTGGTGCGGCTGGAGGCGACGATCCTGCAGATCCGCCACGTCGAGGCCGGCGCGCAGGCCGGCTACAACGGGCGGTGGACCGCGCCCGCCCCCCGGCGCCTCGCGACGCTCTCGCTCGGCTACGCCGACGGCTATCCCCGCGCCGCGAGCGGCCGCGGCCATGCGCTCGTTTCCGGCATCCCCTGCCCGATCCTCGGCCTCGTCTCGATGGACCTGATCATCCTCGACGTCACCGAGGCGCCCGAGGCCGCGCGCGGCGGCGTCTCCACGCTGATCGGCGACGCGCTCGACGTCGATACGGTCGGACAAGCCGCGGGAACGATCGGCTACGAGATCCTGACGGGGCTGGGTTCCCGTTACGTTCGCACGTATATCGGGGGCTGACGCCGTCCTCCGCCACGGAGTCGGACCCGCTGATTCGTCGCGAGCGCATGGCAAAGATCCACCAGACCTTCATCTGCCAGGCCTGCGGCGCGGTCTACAACCGCTGGCGCGGGCGCTGCGAGGCCTGCAACGGCTGGAACACGATCGTCGAGGAGACGCCCGGCGGCTCCGGCCCGCAATCGGGACCGGCCGCGACCCGGCCCGGCCGCGCCCGCGGGCGCGTGTTCCCCCTCGAAGGCCTGACCGGCGAGGCCCGCGAGGCGCCGCGCATCCCGTCCGGCATCGGCGAGCTCGACCGCGTCACCGGCGGCGGCTTCGTGCGCGGCTCGGTGATCCTGCTCGGCGGCGATCCCGGCATCGGCAAGTCGACCCTGCTGATGCAGGCCTCGGCCGCCATGGCCAAGACCGGCGAGCGCGTCGCCTACATCTCCGGCGAGGAGGCGGTGGGGCAGGTGCGCCTACGCGCCGAACGCCTCGGGCTGTCGGGCCACCCGGTGGAGCTGGCCGCCGAGACCAACGTCGAGGACATCGTCGAGACCCTGTCGCAGGGGCGCCCGCCCGCGCTCGCGATCATCGACTCGATCCAGACCATGTGGACCGAGACCGTCGAGTCGGCGCCCGGCACGGTCACGCAGGTGCGCTCCTCGGCGCAATCCCTCATCCGCTTCGCCAAGACCACGGGCACGGCCGTGATCCTCGTCGGCCACGTCACCAAGGACGGGCAGATCGCCGGCCCGCGCGTGGTGGAGCACATGGTCGACGCCGTCGCCTCGTTCGAGGGAGACCAGGGCCACCACTTCCGCATCCTGCGGGCGGTGAAGAACCGCTTCGGGCCGACCGACGAGATCGGCGTGTTCGAGATGACCGACATGGGCTTGGCCGAGGTGCCGAACCCCTCCGCCCTGTTCCTGGCCGGCCGAGACCACCAGGCCGCCGGCACCGCGGTCTTCGCCGGAATGGAGGGCACGCGCCCCCTGCTCGTGGAGATCCAGGCGCTGGTCGCGCCCTCGTCGCTCGGCATGCCGCGCCGGGCCGTCGTCGGCTGGGACCCGAACCGGCTCTCGATGGTGCTCGCGGTGCTGGAAGCCCATGGCGGCATCCGGCTGGGCACGCACGACGTCTACCTCAACGTCGCCGGGGGCCTGCGCATCTCCGAGCCTGCGGCGGACCTGGCGGTCGCGGCAGCCCTCGTCTCGTCCCTGTCGGGCGCGGTGCTGCCGCCGGAGACGGTGTATTTCGGCGAGATCGGCCTATCGGGCGCGATCCGGCCGGTGGCGCAGGCCGGCGCACGCCTCAAGGAGGCGCAGAAGCTCGGCTTCGCGAAGGCGATGACCCCGCAGGGGCGCGGCGAGACGGTGGATCGGGCGTTCGCGACGGAGTCGCTGCGCCACATCGCCGACCTCGTGGCCGGAATCGCCGCCAACGGGCCGCGACGGGTCGGCTCAGGCAAGCGCCGCCATGCGGCCCACGACGAAGACGAGGATTAAACGGCCGACCCAGTCCGGTCCTACGAACCATCCGCGCTGGATCGCGGGTTTGGACCAGGGGGCAGAAGCCTGTCTGCAACCGGCGGTTCCGGCGGCCGGCGGTCGCCGCCGAGGGTGACGGCCGAGTTTCACCGCGATATAAAGCGCGCGCGGTCCCAGGGGAGCCGCAGACCGCATCGCTTTCGTCGTGGCATCTCCCCATCCGATCCGAACCCGCAGATGCCGTTTTCCGTCCTCGACCTCGTGGTGCTCGGCATCGTCGTGATCTCCGCGCTGCTGGCGGCCGTCCGCGGCGTCACGCGGGAGGTGCTTGCGATCATCGCCTGGGTCGCCGCCGCCGCGGTGGCGTGGTCGCTCTATCCGATGCTGCTGCCGACGGTGAAGCAGCACGTGACCAGCGACACCGTGGCCCTCGTCGCCTCGATCGCGGCGATCTTCCTCGGCACGCTCATCGTCGTCTCGATCATCACCGTGAAGATCTCCGACGTGGTGCTCGATTCGCGCATCGGCGCGATCGACCGCTCGCTCGGCTTCCTGTTCGGCGCCGCCCGCGGCTTCCTGATCTGCGTGATCGGCTGGGTGTTCCTGTCCTGGCTGGTCCAGGGCAAGGTCCCGACCTGGGCCGCCGAGGCGCGCACCCGCCCGATGCTCGAGAAGTCCGGCGACGCGCTCGTGGCACAGCTGCCCGAGAACCCGGAGGGCTTCCTCAAGCAGTTCAAGAAGCCGAAGGTCGACACCCCGCAGAACGAGCCGGTCGACGCGCCGGCCGAGACCGAGACGCCGGTGGTGCGTCCGACCACCCCGGCCGTGCCCGCGCCGCGGCGCTGAGGCCGCCTCCGCATGCTTATGTCGCCGTGGTCACCCTGACCTGCGTTCGATCCGGCTTGGTTGCGATGCCGCGAGCGCTCAGATAACGCCTTGACGACGGCGCCGCGGGCCGACCGCGCGGATCCGCTCCGGGCGGCCCCTTGCGGCATTCCGGCGGACGGCAACCAGGGATCGACCTCAGGCCATGTCACACCACGCCGCAACCGTGGATTCCGTGTTCGATCCCGAGACCGATGGCGACACGCTCCGCGAGGAATGCGGCGTCTTCGGCATCTTCGGCCATCCCGACGCCTCGGCGATCGTCGCGCTCGGACTGCACGCCCTGCAGCACCGCGGCCAGGAGGCGGCGGGCATCGTCGCCTTCGACGGCGAGGTCTTCCATTCCGAGCGCCGCCCCGGGCTCGTCGGCGATTCGTTCTCGGACGGCGGCACGATCGAGCGGCTGAAGGGCCGTGCCGCGATCGGCCACGTGCGCTACTCGACCACCGGCGGCACCATCCTGCGCAACGTCCAGCCGCTCTTCGCCGAACTCGCTGGCGGCGGGCTGGCGGTGGCGCATAACGGCAACCTCACCAACGCGCTCTCGATCCGCCGCGACCTCGTGCGCGACGGCGCGATCACCCAGTCGACGTCCGACACCGAGGTGATCCTGCACCTGGCTGCGCGCTCGCGGAAACCCCGGATCGTCGAGCGCTTCATCGACGCGCTGCAGGCGATCCAGGGCGCCTACGCCATCGTCGCGCTCACCAACAAGAAGCTGATCGGCGCCCGCGACCCGCTCGGCATCCGCCCGCTGGTGCTCGGCGAACTCGACGGCCGCTACATGCTGGCCTCCGAGACCTGCGCGCTCGACATCATCGGCGCGAAGTTCGTGCGCGACGTCGAGAACGGCGAGGTCGTGGTGATCTCCGAGGACGGCATCGAGTCGATCCGCTTCGCCGACAAGGTGCCGATGCGGCCGTGCATCTTCGAGTACATCTACTTCGCCCGGCCGGATTCGGTGGTGAACGGCAAGAGCGTCTACGCCGTGCGCAAGAACATCGGCGTCGAGCTCGCCCGCGAGGCGGCGGTGCCGGCCGACGTGGTGGTGCCGGTGCCGGATTCCGGCGTGCCCGCGGCCTTGGGCTTCGCGCAGGAGACCGGCATCCCCTTCGAGATGGGGATCATCCGCAACCACTATGTCGGCCGCACCTTCATCCAGCCGACGCAATCGGTGCGCGAGCTCGGCGTGCGGATGAAGCATTCGGCCAACCGCGCGGCGATCGAGGGCAAGCGCATCGTGCTCGTCGACGACAGCCTGGTGCGCGGCACCACCTCGGTGAAGATCGTGCGGATGATGCGCGAGGCCGGCGCGGCGGAGGTGCATTTCCGCATCGCGAGCCCGCCGATCACCTATCCCGACTTCTACGGCATCGACACGCCCGAGCGCGAGAAGCTGCTTGCCGCCACCCACGACCTGGAGGGCATGCGCCGCTACATCGGCGCTGACTCGCTGGCCTTCCTGTCGATCCCCGGCCTGTACCGGGCGATGGGGGAGAACGAGCGCGTCGAGGCCTGCCCGCAATACACCGACCATTGCTTCACCGGCGACTACCCGACCGGCCTGACGGACCTGGCCATCGCCGGCCCGAAGCGCCTCGCCATGCTCGCCGAAGCGGATTGACCGTCCACACATGACCGAAACCAAGACCCTCGACGGCCGCGTCGCCGTCGTCACCGGCGCCTCCCGCGGGATCGGCCGTGCCGCGGCGCTCGCGCTCGCGGAAGCCGGCGCGCACGTCATCGCCGTGGCGCGCACGCAGGGCGCGCTGGAAGAACTCGACGACGCGATCCGCCGGGTCGGGTCGAGCGCGACCCTCGTACCCCTCGACCTCACCGACTACGACGGCATCGACCGGCTTGGCGCGGCGATCAACGACCGCTGGAAGCGCCTCGACATCGTCGTCGGCAACGCCGGCATCCTCGGCAACCTCATGCCGATCGGCCACATCACCCCCAAGGTGTGGGGCCAGGTGATGGACGTCAACGTCACCGCGAACTGGCGGCTGATCCGCTCGCTCGACCCGCTGCTGCGGATGTCGGATGCGGGCCGGGCGATCTTCGTCACCTCCGGGGCGGCTTCCAAGTGCAAGGCCTATTGGGGGCCCTACTCCGTGTCCAAGGCGGCGCTCGAGGCCCTGGTGCGGACCTACGCGGCCGAGAACGCGACTACGGCCGTCAAGGCGATGCTGCTCAATCCCGGACCGTTGCGCACCGACATGCGCCGCGCTGCGATGCCGGGCGAGGACCCGGAGACGCTGCGGACGCCGGAAGACCTCGCGCCGCACTTCGTCCGGCTGGCGAGCCCCGCATCGACGGATTCCGGCACAATCTACGACTTCCCGACCGACCGCATCCTGACCCCGCAAGCGACGCGCTGACGGGTCCGGACGGCGCCCGCACCATTCGGATATCCTGATGATCGACGTGCGCTGCATCTGCGCGATCGGCCAGCGCGGCCAGCTCGGGCTGAACGGCCAGCTCCCCTGGGAGGGCAACACCGATCCGCTCTTCGTCGAGGACGTGACGCGATTCTTCGCGCTGACCATGGGCCACGTGCTGATCGCCGGCCCGAAGACGGTGGCCTCGGTGCCGGCCTTCGCGTTCGAGGATCGCACCATCGACGTGATCCGCTCGCACGAGGACCCGGAGGCGGTGCTGGCGCGCTATCCCGGCCGCCGCGTCTTCGTCGGCGGCGGCATCGCGGTCTGGAACGTCTACGCCAAGTACATCCAGAACTGGGACGTGACCCGCCTCCCCTACGACGGCGACGCCGACCGCTGGTTCGACCCGGCCTGGCTCGTCGGCGGGGCGCTGCGCGGGTGACGGCATCCTTCGCGGACCCGGCGCGTTTCAGCGGACGTGCCGAACGCGAAGGGATGCGATGACCACCGAGAGCTACCGCTTCGGCATCGAAGAAGAGTACTTCCTGGCCGACGCGGAGACGCGCGGCACGCCGCGGCGCTCGGTCAAGCCGTTCCATGTCGAGGCGGCCGAACGGCTGCCCGAGGCGGGGCGCGAGTTGCTGCAGTGCCAGGTCGAGGTCTGCACGCCGCCCGTCACCGATTTCGCCGAAGCAAGAGATTCGCTCGCCCGGCAGCGTGGGGCGCTCGCGGACCTCGCCGCCGAGCACGCGCTTCTGATCTTCGCCGCCGGCACCCATCCGGTGGCCGACTGGTCGCGGCAATTGCCGACCAAGGGCGACCGCTACCGCGGCATCCTGCGCGACGTCGGCTTGGCCGGGCGGCGCAGCCTGATCTGCGGCATGCACGTCCACGTCGAGGTGCCGGACCCGGAGGCGCGCGTCGACCTGATGAACCGGCTGCTGCCGTTCCAGCCGCTGCTGTTCGCGCTCTCGGCCTCCTCGCCGTTCTGGCAGGGCAAGCCGACAGGGCTCACCGCCTATCGCCTCAGCGCCTTCGGCGAGCTGCCGCGCACCGGCCTGCCCGAACTCTTCGCCGACGCCGCCGCCTACGCGCGCTACGTGCGGATCATGACCGAGGCGGGGTCGATCCAGGATGCGAGCTTCCTGTGGTGGTCGCTGCGGCCCTCGATCAAGTTCCCGACGCTGGAGCTGCGCATCGCCGACAGCTGCACCCGACTCGCCGACGCGCTGACCATCGCCGCCCTGTTCCGCTGCCTCGTGCGCCTCGTGGTGCGCCGGCCGGACCTCAACGCCGGCCTCGACGGGGTCTCGCGGGCGCTCGCCGACGAGAACCTGTGGCGCACCCAGCGCAGCGGCGTCGGCGCCGAGCTGATCGACGAGACGCGCGAGGCGGCCCTGCCCTTCGCCGACGCGCTGGAGGCGGTGCTCGACCTCGTCGCCGAGGATGCGGCGGCTTTAGGCTGCGCGGCCGAGGTCGCCCACGCCCGCACCATCGCCGCCGAGGGCACCAGCGCCGACGGCCAGATCGCCGCCTTCGAGGCGGCACGGGAAGCCGGCCTGAACAACCGCCAAGCCCTCGACGCCGTCGTGGATTGGCTGTCTCGAACGACGCGGGGTGCGTGAGGGTGCCGTCGCCCGGTGCGGCTCCCGTTGCGCCCGTGCGCGTCCTCTGCCTCGGCTACAGCGTCACCGAGGAGGTCGGCTACGTGGAGCGGGCCGGCGAATGCGCCGCCGCCGAGGGGGCCGACCTCGTCTTCCTGAAATCCGGCTGGGGCGGGCACAGCGTCCACGCCATCGCCTACATGATCGACGAGATCCTCGACACGATCGCCTGCGATCGGGTCCTGCTGGAATTGTTCACCGGCAACGTGCGCTACTACGACCGCCGCGCGCTACGCTTCTTCCTCGACCAGATCCTCGCGGCGACCGCCCGCCGCGGCCGCCCCGTCGCCTTCCTCAATCTGTATCAGGGCGGGGTCGACTACACGTCGGAGACGGTCGCCGGCCTCCTCGACGAATACGAGGCCTGCCTCGGCATCCCGATCCTCGATCTCGCCCGGCCCGTGGCTGCATCAGGCCCGGAGGAGCGCGCGCTCTGGCTCAAGGACGGCACCCACGTGACGCCCGCCGGCGCCGACCACTACGGCCGGCAGGTCTACGACTTCGTGCGCGGGCGCGGGTTCGGCGCGGCCTACATCCACCGCTACCGGGCGTTGCCGAGCCTGTTCACGCCCCTCAGGCTGGTGGCGATGCCGGACTGCTCCTGCCCCTTCGCGATGCAGCGGAACGGCATCCCGCTGCACTATGCGACGATCCCCGAGAACACGTCGCTCTCGATCAATCTCGGGCGCCGCGCCGACGTGCGCGCGGTCATGACGACCTACGGCCCCCTGAACGGGACGCTACGCTTCTCGAGCCCGTCCAGCGAACGCACCCGCGACGTGCTGCTCTACGACCGCTTCAGCTACTACGCGCGCTCGATCGTCATGAACGTGAACCTCAAGGGCATCCGGACCCTGACGTGCTTCCAGCGCGACATCGTGCCGGACATCGAACTCGCGAAGGGCGAGAAGAACACCGGGCCGCGGATGGGCTACGTCTCGCACGTGTTCCTTCACCGGCGACTGACGCCGACGGAATGGCTGCGCCATCACCGGCACCGCGCGTTCTGGGTCATGCACCGCCTGCGCCGTGCCATCTCTCACTCTCGCAAGAGAACCGGCGCGTGACCTAACCCTTGTCGAACGGGTTCGACGAGGTCCGCAGGCTCCAGCGGATCGGCGTGCCCGGCAGGTCGAACGATTCGCGCAGGGAGTTGGTGAGGTACCGCTGGTAGCTCTTCGGCAGGGCGTTGAGCTGGTTGCCGAACAGCGCGAAGTGCGGCGGGCGGCTCTTCACCTGGGTGGCGTAGCGGATCTTGATGCGCCGGCCCGACACCGCCGGCGGCGGGTTGCGCTGCGTCGCCTCGGAGAGCCAGTCGTTGATCCGCGACGTCGAGATGCGGGTGTCCCAGACATCCGCCGCCTTGATCACGGCCTGCATCAGCTTGTCGAGGCCGTCGCCGGCCAGCCCCGAGAGCGGCACCACCGCGACGCCGCGCACCTGCGGCAGCAGCCGGGTGCAATCCTCGCGCAGGGTCTTGAGCAGGCCCGGCTGGTCGGCGACGAGGTCCCACTTGTTGAGGCCGATCACCAGGGAGCGGCCCTCGCTCTCGACGAGGTCGACGATGGTAAGGTCCTGCTTCTCGAACGGGATCGTGGCGTCGAGCAGCACCACCACCACCTCGGCGAAGCGCACGGCGCGGATGCCGTCCGACACCGCGAGCTTCTCGAGCTTGTCCTCGATCCGGGCGCGGCGGCGCATGCCGGCGGTGTCGTGCAGCTTGATCCGGCGGCCGTGCCACTCCCAATCGAGCGAGATCGAATCACGGGTGATGCCGGCCTCCGGGCCGACGAGCAGTCGGTCCTCGCCGAGCATCCGGTTGATCAGCGTCGACTTGCCGGCGTTCGGGCGGCCGACGATGGCGACCTTGAGCGGCTTGCCGCGCGGGTCGTCGTCCTCCTCGTCCTCGTCGGTTTCCGGCAGGTTCTCCTTCAGCGCCTCGTGCAGCTCGCCGATGCCCTCGCCGTGCTCGGCCGAGAACGGGATCGGGTCGCCGAGGCCGAGGCGGAACGACTCGTAGGCGCCGGCCATCCCAGCGCCGCCCTCGGCCTTGTTGGCGATGAGGATCACCTTGCAGCCGGCCCGGCGCACTAACTCGGCGAAGGGCTGGTCGGCGGGCAGGATGCCGGCGCGCGCGTCGATGACGAACAGCACCACGTCCGCTTCGAGGATCGCGGCCTCGGTCTGCATCCGCATCCGGCCGAGCAGCGTCGCCGAATCGGCCTCCTCGAGGCCCGCGGTGTCGATGATGCGGAAGTTCAGGCCGCCGAAGGCGACGTCACCCTCGCGGCGGTCGCGGGTGACGCCGGGGCGGTCGTCGACCAGCGCCAGCTTCTTGCCCACGAGGCGGTTGAACAGGGTCGACTTGCCGACATTCGGCCGTCCGACGATCGCGACGGTCGGCAGTTCCATGGGGTGGTCCGTTCTATGATCGGTCGAGCCGCCGGGCCGGCCCGGCGGCGAAAGTCTGGAGAATGCCCAAAACCTCCGGTGCGAGCCAGTCGCACCGGAGGTTTTGGGCCAGCATCTTGGGCGATCAGCGGGTGATCGGCGGCGGGGGCGCGGCGGGCTCTGGCTTCGCCTCTGTCACAGTCACCGGGCCGCCAGCCACCAGTGCGACGTAGACCTCGATGCGCTGGCGCAGGTTCTGCGGCGTCTCGGGGTCCATGTTGAGCTGGTCGAACCAGCGCCCGGCCTCGTCGTACTGCCCGCTCTTCAGGGCAGCGAGGCCCAGCATCTCGCGGGCCGTGAAGCGGAAGGGCGAGCCGGCGGCCAGGCTCTGCAGGCTCGCCAGCGCCGGCGCCGGGTCCGGCAGGTCGAGGCGGATCAGCGCGGCACGAAGCCGGGCCAGGTCGCGCAGGCCGTCGCCGAGCGCCGTGTCGCCGGAGATGGCGTCGAAGGCGCCAGCGCCCGCGGCCGGGTCGCGC
>NZ_VRUX01001099.1:0-773 GCF_008039885.1 Methylobacterium sp. WL103 | reverse complement strand
CCCGACAAGGCGGCGCGCGCGCCGGCGGCCGACCTCGCCCCGAAGCTCGCCGCGCTCCAGGGCGAGGTCGAGACGCGCACCAAGGCGAACGCCGAGGCCGACCAGGCGCTCGGGCAGCGCCTCGACGCCCTGCAGAAGACCCTCGACGACCGGGTGAAGGCCGCCACCGAGGCGGTCCAGACCGCGACCCAGGCCAGCCGCGAGGCGGCCGAGGCCGGCAGGAGCACGGCCGAGGCGGCGACCAAGGCCCTCGACCGGCGCCTGCAGGAGCAGGCGGAGAAGGTCGCGGCCCTCGACAAGGCGGTGGCCCTGCGGGCCGAGGCCAGCACCGTACAGGCCGCGCTGAAGGTCGTCACAGCGGACCGGATCGCCGCCGCGCTCGACGCCGGCGTGCCCTATGCCGAGCCGCTGGCGACCCTGCGCAAGCTCGAGACCGGCGACACGAGCCGGATCGACGCCCTGGCGCCCTTCGCCGACAAGGGCGCGCCCACGGCCGACCAGCTCGCCGCCGAGTTCCGGCCGATCACCGACAAGGCGGCGGCGGCGCGCAAGGCGGCGGCCTCCAAGGACGTGGCCGCCAACGGCGACCTGAAGAGCCGCTTCCTCAGCATCGCGGATTCGATCGTGCAGGTCCGCAAGGTCGACGCGCCGCAAACGGCCGAGGCCGCCGACACCGATCCGGTGGCGAAGGTCCAGGCGGCGCTCGACAGCGGCGCGCTGCTCGAGGCGTCGCAGGCCTACGCGGCGATGCCGCAGGACCTGAAGGCGCAGGC
>NZ_VRUX01001098.1:0-774 GCF_008039885.1 Methylobacterium sp. WL103 | reverse complement strand
TGCCGGTGGTGGCCGGCGCCTCGGCGGTGGCGGCGCCGCGCACCCAGCGGGTCGCCTCGATGATGTTGGTGCCGACCGTGGTCCGCACCGAGATCCGGATCGGCACCAGCATCCGCGTTCCCTCGACGGGCGCGAGCCAGACCGACATGTCGCGGTTCTCCTCCATGAAGCGCACCCCCGGCCGGTCGGGCCGGTGGCCGGCCACCGCCTGGTAGCGGGCGTTGCAGACCAGCACGGGGCCGGAGTAGCCCGGCTTCTCCACCGCCCGGGTCTCGCCGTAGCTCAGCACCACGTTGAAGCGGGTCGCACCGTCGAAGACCGGCAGCGTGCGGCTGCAGTTGTCGGGGTTGGTCAGCTCGCCCGAGGCCTGGGCCGGCATCAGCAGGGCGCTGGCCGGGTCCATGATCCCGCGCTTGTTGGCGGCGGTCACCGGCACGCGGTCGTCCACGTCGACGAGCGGCGGCGTCACCTCGGACTGGGTGACGTTGCCGTGGGCGAGCGCCATGCGCACGGCGATGCCGGAGTTGGCCGTGCGCGTCGCGATCGAGAAGGTGTTGGGCTGCGGCGCGGCGGCGATGATCCCGGCCGAGCGGGCCGAGCCCTGGCCGCCGGTGATCGCGCCGACGAGGCCGGTCAGCGTCGCCGAGACGTCGACGCGGTACTTCGCGCTCTCGAAGGTGCCGGCCAGCCGCGCGGTGCCGATCGGCAGGCCGGCGAGCGCGATGCCGTAATCGACGGCGATGCTGGCCGGCGCGGCCTTGCGCTCGCGCGCCT
>NZ_VRUX01001097.1:0-775 GCF_008039885.1 Methylobacterium sp. WL103 | reverse complement strand
GGCCGCGACCGTGCCGGGCTCGCGGCGGATCGCCGACGACATCCTGGCCTATGCGCGAAGCACCAACGCCAACCACGTCGTGGTCGGCAAGTCCGAGCGCTCGCGGCTCTTCGAGATCCTGAACGGCTCGGTGGTACGCGACCTCGTGCGCGGCTCGGGCACGATCAGCGTCCACGTCGTCGCGGGCGAGGCGCAGAGGGAGACGCAGGACGCGGACCCGCCGAAGCCCCTGCGCACGGCCGCCCCGGAGCCCGCCCGCTCGGCCTGGCCCTACGCGGTCGCGCTCGGCGCCGTCGCCGTCGCCCTCGGGATCGCGCTCGCCTTGCAGCCGACGCTGGGGGTCGAGAACGCCGACCTCGTCCTGCTCACCGCGGTGGTCGCCGTCGCGGTGAGCTTCGGGCTCTGGCCCTCGCTCGCCGCCGTGGTGGCCGCGTCGCTCGCCTACAACTTCTTCTTCCTGCCGCCGCTCTACACCTTCACCATCGCCGACCCGACCAACGTCGCCGCCTTCTGCCTGTTCACGCTGGTCGCGGTGCTGGTCTCGAACCTCGCCGCGCGCACCCGCGAGGAGGCGCTAGTGTCCCGGGCGCGGGCGGTCGCGAGCGAGCGGCTCTACGGCTTCAGCCGCAAGCTCGCCGGCTGCGGCACGCTCGACGACGTGCTGTGGGCCACCGCCTACCAGGTCGCCGCCAGCCTCGAGGTCCGCGTCGTGCTGCTCCTGCCCGAGGACGGCGCGATCGCGGTGCGGGCCGGCTACCCGCCCGAGGACACCCTC
>NZ_VRUX01001096.1:0-779 GCF_008039885.1 Methylobacterium sp. WL103 | reverse complement strand
CCCCCCCCCTTTTTTTTTTAAACCAACAACACGCAAACCCCCATCGGCCCCGGTCTGGTGGGCTGGTTGATGTTTATAAGAGACATATCCTGGATCGGTCGGATCAGCGCGCCGCCGCGCGCGACGATGCGTCCGGCCGGACGCGCCGAGGCGACGTCCACCAGCACCGGGTTGTGGGCGTGCGGCGTCCAAGGCCCGCGGAAATCCGGGGCCGACCAGAGGTGGAGCGCATCCGAGTAGGAGCCGCTGCCGAGCGCCGCCCCGAGCGGCGCGTCGCGGACCGTCGCGAACATCCACCACAGGCCGCCGTGCTCGACGAGCGTCGCGTCGCTGGCCACCACTCCGGACACCAGCGTCGCCTCCTTCACCCAACCGCCGGGGAAGGCGGTGGCGCGGTAGAGCTCGATCGTGCCGGCGCTGCCGGTCTCGGGCACCATCCAGGCCTCGCCGTCGCGCACGAAGACGAACGGGTAGGACAGGTGATGCGCCTCCTCCAGCACCGGCACCGGCACGCCGATCGGCCCATCGGACCCGACCCGAACCGCCGAGACGATGCCCTTGGCCAGAGCGTGAACGTAGTCCTCGACGAACAGCCAGGTCTCGCCGCGATGGTCGAGGGGGAACGGGTCGGCGTAGAAGCGCCGGCCGTCGTCGGGCAGCGTGGTCCAGCCGGCGTCGGGGTGGCGGCGCAGGTCGATCACATCCGGCGAGCCGGCGAGCCGGCGCCAGCCGACCCGCCAGTGCGGGGCATGGTAGCAAAGGTGATACAGCCGCTGCGC
>NZ_VRUX01001095.1:0-782 GCF_008039885.1 Methylobacterium sp. WL103 | reverse complement strand
GCCCCCGGGCGGCTCCCCGCCGACGAGCGCTTGGCCGACTACGCCCGCCGCGGCATCGAAGGCCTGCGCCTCGACGTCGAGGCCGGCCCGGAGGCCTACGCCCCGCTGATGGAACGGCTCGATGCGGTTTTGTGAAGCCGCTGGCATTTCCTTCTCACCCCCGCAGAGGGGGGAGTGGATGCGCACGCCCAGGTGCGGAGAACCATGACCCCCGCCGACGCTCCGTCCACCCTCGACGCCCTGCGCGGGCTTCACCTGCCGAACCAGGTGGCGGGGGCGATCTCCGGCGAGGTCGTCGTCGCGATCCTCGCGGGATTCGCCGCCGCGCTGCTCGTCGGGCTGGTGCGCTATCTTCGTGTCCGCGCCCGCGCCACTCTGCGCCGGGCGGCGTTGCGCGACTTGTCCGCCGCACGAAGCCTCGATCCGGACGCGCGCCTCGTGGCACAGGCCCGGCTGCTGCGCCGCCTCGCCCGCACCCTGCACGGCGAGGCGGCCGCCGCGGCGCAAGGGACGGCATGGGCGCAGAGGCTCGACGGGCTGTTTTCCACCACCTTTTTCACGGCGGGCGCCGGGCGCACCCTCGTCGAGGGGCTCTACCGCCGCGGCGACCGGCCGGACCCGGCCGCCCTCGACGCCGAGCTCGGGCGCCTGATCGGGCGGATCCGCGGATGAGCCTGCTCCCGGCCTGGGTCACGGCGCTCGCCTCCGCGTTCGATTGGGCCGCGCCGCTGGCGCTGCTGCTCCTGCCGCTGCCGCTGCTGGTTCAGCGCTTCGTCCCGGCG
>NZ_VRUX01001094.1:0-784 GCF_008039885.1 Methylobacterium sp. WL103 | reverse complement strand
GCCTCGCGCAGGCGCTCGGCGCGCTCGTCGATCTCGGCCCGGTCGATCGGGCGCTGCGGCTTGGCCGGGCTGCCGGCGTAGACGAAGCCGCCGGCGAGCTGCGCCCGCGGAAACACCGTCGCGCCGGCCTCGATCACCGCGCCGTCGCCGATGCTGGCCCCGTCGAGGATCACGACGTCGTCCTCGATCACCACGTCGGAGCCGACCGTGCAGGCGTGCACCACGCTGTTGCGCCCCACCGTGACCCTGTCGCCGACGGTGGTGCCGTGGGTGAAGGTGGCGATGTGGACGGTGGAGCGGTGCCCGAGCCAGAGCCGGTCGCCGAGGGTGACCGGCTGCCCGTCCGCGCGGATCACGCCGTCGTCGCCGATCCAGGCCTGGCTGCCGAGGCGCACGGCGCCGATGGCGGTGCTGCCGCGCCCGCACCAGACCGGGCGGCTGATGAATTCCGGCAGGACGCCGTCATAGGGAAGGATCAGTTCGGGCGTCACGTCTTCGTCCTTCGGGGCCGATCGGCCCACGCCTTCTGGCGGCGAGCCGATATGCCATATAGGCGCAGGCGATGGCCGAGTCAGGCGCAAGCGTGTTTCGTCGTCGCGCCACCGTCACCGTCACCCCGCTGCGCCGCGCCGAGAACCCGATGTCGCCCGCTCCTCCGCCCTCCGCCGCACCAAGCGCCGCGCCCCTGCCCACCGTCGCGATCCAGGCCGCGCCGTTCGACGTGGCCGCCGAGATCGCCGCGCTGAACGGGCGGCTCGCCGGCCGCGCCGGCGCGGTCGTCACC
>NZ_VRUX01001093.1:0-787 GCF_008039885.1 Methylobacterium sp. WL103 | reverse complement strand
GCCGTGCCGCCGGTGGCGCTGCCCCCGGTCTGGGCGAGCGCCGGGACGACGAGGAGCCCGAAGGCGGCGAGGGGGGCGATGAATCGGATCGTCATGTCAGCCTCACTTCGTGGTCTTGGGGACGGTGACGACGCAGTCGCCGGCGCCGGTGGTCGTCATGGTGGTGCCGCCGGAACTCGAGCTGGAGGCCGAGCTGCTGGTCGAGCCGCTCCCGGACCGCGTGGTCACCGAAGGACCGCCCGTGGTCGCGCTCCGCACGCCGTCCGCCCCGGCCGTGACCGAGCTCGACATCGTGCCGGCGTTCTTCGCGTCGTCGGAATGCACGACCTTGCACGGCTTTCCGTTCGGGCCGGTCGTCACCGTCGTGCTGCCCGAGACGCCGTTCGGGCCGGTCGTGACCGTGCTTGTCTGGGCTTGGCCGGTCGCGACGCCGGCGAGGACGAGGGCGCCACCGAGAAGCGGCAGGATCAGGCGAGCCATGGTCAGGTCTCCTTGATGGCGGGGAGGGAATGAAAGGCGCGGTGCGAAGGTCGAGGAGGGCGCGGCTCCGAGGAGCCGCGCCCGATGTCGCCGTTCCAGAGCCGGATCAGCGCTTGTTGTGGCCCGGTGCGTTCTCGGAGTTGCCGGGGCCGCCGCGGTCATGACCGGACGCGCTGCCCGACATGCCGGACGAGGAACCGCCCGTGCCCATCGAGGAGCCGCTGGTGCCCTTGCCGGCCGAGGAGCCGCCGGTGCCGACCGTCGACCCCGAACCGCTGCCGGCGCCCGCCGACGAACCGCCGGTGCC
>NZ_VRUX01001092.1:0-790 GCF_008039885.1 Methylobacterium sp. WL103 | reverse complement strand
GAGTAGGCGCGCCGTAAGCGACGGGGCGCGCCGCCGCCCCCGCCGAATGCCGGAAGCGGTCGGCAAGATCTGCCGGGCGGCCGCGCCGCGCCGCCCTCGATTCGGCGGCCGGCGCGGTGGTTTCGGTCGTCCGGGCACGGTCCGGCGGCTCGATCGAGGCCTTCGCGGCGCAGTCGAAGGCCTCGGACCGCGTCGGCGCACGGGCGAACCGTCCCGCCCGCCTTGCCGAATCCTCCCGCTCCGCTTCCTCCGCCAAGGCGCTGAACGGCATGCGCTATTCTGCCGGATAGCGATCCCGTCCGCTGGGTTCCCGTCACTGTTGCGCCGCGACAAGATTGCGGCATTTGAGCAACGGTTCGGCTCTCGCTGATCAGATTCGAGGCATTCCACTGTCTTTCGCCGACGCTCTGTAGAATAGTTATCAGCGTTGAGACACGGGCCGGCTTCGTAGGGGGCGCTTGGCACATCTCGCACGGGAGCCGCGCAGACGGCAGACCGGCAAGGTAGTGCAGAGGCGGCGGGACGAAGCGCGGAAATCCTTGGGAAGGAACGAGAAAATGATCAAGAACTGGCTTGCCGCAGCAGCGGTGATGCTTTCGGTCGGCGTGACCGCGACGGAAGCCTTCGCCCAGACCACCACGATCCCCGGCGAGCAGGTCGGCTTGGCCACCGGCGCGCCGCTGCCCGAGGGCGTCTACGCGATCAACACCTTCATCTACCGCCGGCCCGACGCCACCTTCGGCGCCGACACCGCGATCAACATCCCGGTCCTGGTCTGGTCGACCCCGCT
>NZ_VRUX01001091.1:0-797 GCF_008039885.1 Methylobacterium sp. WL103 | reverse complement strand
CCCCGATACCTGCCTGCCCGCCCACCTGCCGCCGCCGACGCCCGGCCGGCTGATCATCCTCGGCGCCGGCAAGGCCGGGGGCAGCATGGCCGCGGTGGCGAGCCGGTTCTACCGCGAGCAGCACGGGCTCGGCGACGACCGCATCGTCGGGCTGGCCGTCGCCCGCCACGGCTACGGGCAGGACGCGCCCGGCATCCGCATGGTCGAGGCCGGTCATCCCGTGCCGGACGAGGCCGGCATCGCCGCGACCAGGGAGGCGCTGGCGATGGCCACCGCCGCCGGCCCGGACGACGAGGTCCTGGTGCTGCTCTCGGGCGGCGGCTCGGCCAACTGGATCGCGCCGGCCGGCGACCTGACGCTCGCCGAGAAGCAGGCGATCACCCGCGCGATGCTGCGCTCCGGCGCGCCGATCGGCGAGATCAACACCGTGCGCAAGCACCTCTCGCGGATCAAGGGCGGACGCCTCGCGGTGGCCGCGCGCAACGCCCGCTCGATCCTGACGCTGGCGATCTCCGACGTGCCGTTCGACGACCCCGCCGTGATCGCCTCCGGCCCGACCGTGCCCGACCCGTCGACGCTGGCCGAGTCCCGCGCCATCTGCGAGCGCCGCGGCATCCCCCTGCCCGAGACGGCGATCCGCCTCCTGAACGATCCGCTGAACGAGACGCCCAAGGCCGGCGACCCGGCCTTCGCGCGGGCCGAATACCGCATCGTCGCCCGGCCGATCGACGCGCTGGAGGCGGCGGCCGCCGCGGCGAAGGCCGCCGGCTACGAGCCGGTGATGCTCGGCGCCGACC
>NZ_VRUX01001090.1:0-797 GCF_008039885.1 Methylobacterium sp. WL103 | reverse complement strand
GCGCTGCGCCGGCGAGCGCGCCGCCGCGCGCCTTGACCAGGGCGTCGACGATCCCCTTGGCGTCGAGGGCTTTCTTCGGGGCGCCGGACGTCTTGGCATCCGGGGTTCTGTTCGAGTCGGGCATCGCGGGGTACCTCAGAAGGCGGGACAGGATCGGACCGGCAACCATCGGCCGGGGCCAAGGTTCATCCGCGTGTTTCGCCGCGCCGGTTGCCGGATGCGGGCGCGGCGGCGATATGGAGCGGCACCGGCGGTCTTCCGTCCCGAACCCGTCGCCGCATCCGAGAGGCCATGACGACAGCCGCCCGTTCCCGAGCCCCGAACCTGCCCCTACGGGACGCCGAGCGCGCCAGGCGCATCGCGGCGGCCGCGGCCTCGGCCCTGCGGCGCGAACTCGACACCTACCCGAAGCCCGGCCTCGTCAGCCGCATCGACAGCGGCAGCCATGCCGACATGGACGCCGCCACCTTCGCGGCGAGCACGGCGGCGATCGAGCCCTACCTCGCCGACCTCGCCGCCGCCGGCGCCCAGGGTGCGACGATGCCCGAGCTTCGGCGCATCGGGATCGCGGCGGAGGCGGCGATGCGCGCGGCGACCGGGGGCGTGAACACCCATCGCGGCGCGATCTTCGGCCTCGGCCTGCTCTGTGCGGCCGCGGGTTCGTTCTCCGGGGAGACCATCCCCGCCGGCGGGCTCGGCGACCGGGTCCGCCAGCGCTACGGCGCGGACATCCTCGACGGCCCGGTTCTGCTGCGCGCGCCCGGGGCCGAGGCCCGGCGCCGGCACGGGGTCGGCGG
>NZ_VRUX01000108.1:0-10334 GCF_008039885.1 Methylobacterium sp. WL103 | reverse complement strand
CTTCCCGCCCCGTTCGCGCGGGCGCTCGCCGACCATGACTACGCCGAACCGACGCCGGTGCAGAGCGCCGTGCTCGAAGCGGCCGCCGACGGCCGCGACCTCCTCGTCTCCGCCCAGACCGGCTCCGGCAAGACCGTCGCCTACGGGCTGGCCATGGCCGGCCTGCTCCTCGACGGCGCGGAGACGCTGGCGCCCCCCGGCGCCCCGCTGGCGCTGGTTATCGCACCCACGCGCGAGCTCGCCCTGCAGGTCCAGCGCGAGCTGATGTGGCTCTACGGCCCCGCCGGCGGCCGCGTCACGGCCTGCGTCGGCGGCATGGACCCGCGCCGCGAGGCCCGCGCGCTGAACGAGGGCACGCACATCGTCGTCGGCACGCCCGGGCGTCTGCGCGACCACCTCGAACGCCGGACCCTCGTCACCGACCAGATGCGGGCGGTCGTCCTCGACGAGGCCGACGAGATGCTGGACCTCGGCTTCCGCGAGGACATCGAGTTCATCCTCTCGGCGACGCCGAACCAGCGCAGCACCTTCCTGTTCTCGGCGACTCTGCCGAAGGCGATCGACAGCCTCGCCGCCCGCTACCAGCGCGACGCGCTGCGGCTCGCGGTGAAGAGCGAGACCCGCGGGCACGCCGACATCGCCTACCGGGCGATCCGCGTCGTACCGCGCGAGATCGAGCACGTGGTGCTCAACCTGCTCCGCGCGGCGGACGCGCCGACGGCGATCGTGTTCTGCAACACCCGCAACGCTGTGCGCCACCTCCAGGCGAGCCTGACCGAGCGCGGCTTCTCCACCGTGGCGCTGTCGGGCGAGCTCGGTCAGGGCGAGCGGAACGCCGCGCTCCAGGCGTTGCGCGACGGCCGTGCCAAGGTCTGCGTCGCCACCGACGTCGCCGCCCGCGGCATCGACCTGCCGGGCCTGTCGCTCGTCATCCATGCCGACCTGCCGCACGACGCCGAGGTGCTGCAGCACCGCAGCGGCCGCACGGGCCGCGCCGGCAAGAAGGGCACCAGTATCCTGCTGATCCCGAACGCCCGCCGCCGCCGGGCCGAGCAGATGTTCCAGCTCGCCAAGATCAGCCCCGAATGGGGCGGCCCGCCCTCGGCCGACGAGATCCGCCGCCTCGACGGCGAGCGCATGCTGGAAGACCCGCTCTTCACCGAGGCGCCCGGCGAGGAGGACCTTGCGCTCGCCGAGACCCTGGTCACCGGCCGTACGCCGCTCGAGCTCGCTGCCGCGCTGGCCCGGGTCTACCGCACCCGCCTGCCGGCGCCGGAGGAGGTGACCGACCCCGGCGAGCAGTCCGGCCGCGGCGCGTCGAGCCGTCCGCCCTACGACCCGATGGACCCCGAGCGCATCGCCGCGATGGGCCCGGCGGTGTGGTTCCGGCTCAATCTCGGCCGGCGTGACAACGCCGACCCGCGTCGCCTGCTGCCGATGCTGACGCGCCGCGGCGGCATCGACCGCCAGGAGATCGGCGCGATCCGCATCTTCGACCGGGAGACCAAGTTCGAAGTCCGCGGCAACGCCGCCTCGCGCTTCGCGCAGGCGTTCGCCCGCAACGGCTCACCGGAGATCCAGGTGGAAGCGCTGGAGGGCGATGCGCCCGCCGCCGAGCGCAAGGGGCCGGCCGGCTTCAAGAGCCCGCGCGCGGCCAAGCACGAGCGCCACGTCGGAAAGCCCGAAGGGGCCAAGACCTACGCCCGGAAGCCGCGGGCCTGAGCCGCGACCGGGCGCCGCCTTAGGGCGACGCCCGTCACCAACACGTCTGGGCCGGTCAGAACCGGTCGGGAATGCCCTTCACGGCGTCGCCGAGGGCCTCGACGCTCTCGCGGATCTTGCGGCCGGCGGGTGCGAGCGAGGGGACCTTGATCCCGAACACCTCTGTGTCCTCGTCCTGCGCCTGGGCGGGCGCCAGCTTGGTCTCCGCCGCCTTGGCCTCGACCGCCACCGGCTTCAGGGCGGCAGGCTTCCCCGCCACCGCCTTGCTCGCCGGCACCGAAGTGGGCTTGGCGTGCGCCTCGATCCGCGGCTTCGCCTTGACCGCTTCCGGCTTGCTGATCTCGAGCTTCGTGACCTCAGGCTTGGCGCCCTCCTGCCGGATCGCCTCGTCCTTCGTCGCCGCCGGCTTGGCAACGATCGCCTTCGGCGGTTCGAGCGGCAGGGCCGCGTAGGTGGTGGTTTCCGTCTTGGCCCGAACCGTCTCGGCCGCGAGCGGCGCAATTCCGGGGACAGCGCGGGCCGGCGCGACCAGCGTCGCCTGGCGGGCGGGGCCGATCACCGGCACCTCGACGATGGCCGGAAGCGGCTTTTGCGCCGGGACGTCGGGCTTGCCCGCGGGGGCGACGGGGAGCGCGACCGGCAGTGTGACGGTGTCCGCGGCCGTGTTTCCGGCGCGCAGAATCGGGTCGACCCGCGCCTCGACGACCGGCGCAGTCGCCGGCTCGGGCGGCAGGATCTCGCGGATCTTCGGGACCGCGGGACCGCTTCCGGCCAGCGCCGGCATGCCGTCCTTGAGGTCGGGCCAGTCGGCGGCCTTCTGGCTCATCGCGATCGGTTTCGCCCGCTGCGGGCCGGCAAGGCCCGAGAGGTACGTGCTGGCGACGCCGGCGAAGGCCCCGGTGGCGCCGAGGCCCAGCGCACCGAACAGGGCGATCCGCGCCCATGGACGGCGAACGCCTGAGCGCGGGGTCGCGGCGGCGGCGGATCGGGTCTCGGAAGGGTCGAGGGCGAGATCAATCATCGGGCGGGGTCGATCTTGGCACGAGGTTGCGTCGGAAAAGCGAGACGAATGCGACCGATCCCCCCAATCACGGTCGCGCCCGCCCCCGAAGACCTTCCGAACGCGAGATTTGGCGTTCCACTGAGGACCGGCAATACGGCGCAACGATGTCGTCGCGCATTCGCCGCGCTGATCCGCGGCTTCAGCACCCGGCGTCTTCTGTGGAGAAGTCGTTCCGGCGACGAGGTCTTGCGTAGACGCAGGCTGCTTAAGAACTCGTATCGCCTGCTCTTCGGCACGCCTCAACGCGAGTGTGCCAAGTAGCGGGCCTGCGCGCCGGCCACCCGCTCGATCGCGCGGACCCACCGATCCGCTGCTTGGGCGGGGCGCGGCCCGCCGGACAGGATGGCGGCCTTGAGCGCGAAGCCGTCCCGGTCGCCCCAGCGCGCGAGCAGGGCCTGGAACGCGTCGTGCCGCGCACGCTCGAACGGCATCGCGCGGCCCGCCGCGTCGCGGCAGGGATGCGGTGGATAGAGGTGGCCCACCGGCACGAGGCCCATCGGGATCGGCGCCGTCGCCAGGTGCGTCAGCCTGCGCAGTAAGATCTTCGGCACGACGAACGCCCGCGGACCGGAGGCGTTGCCGGCCCCGCCCAGCATTTCGATTCGCCCGAGCGGACCCGCGACGACGAGGTCGGCACCGCCCGCCACCAGCTCGGGCCGGATGACGGCGTCGAAGTCGATCGACGCCGAGCCGCGATGCGCGCGCAGCCTGTCCAACGCTGCCGGCCGGTCGGTCCTGATGCGGACCGACGCTGGGCTCAGCCCGAGCCCGAGATCGAAGCTCACCGCTTCGCGCCGCGTCGGATCGAGGGCCTCGGCGTCGGGGCCGAACTCGGTGAACCCCATGCGGGCTGGCGGCACGAGACTTGTCGCCGGCAGGCAAAGGGCGACTGCGTGGCTCCAGCCGTCGCCCACCGGCATTTCGTAGGCGACCGGTCGCAGTGTCTCGATAAGCGTCAACACGATGCCGCCGCGGTCGGTCCGCAGGCCTACCCTGCCCGCTTCGAGCGTCGCGAACGGCTCATCCTGCCCCCGGCGAAATTCGGCTGCGGCCCCGAACGCGCCGAGGCTCCACGCGCTCGCGGGGTCGGCGAGCGCGTCCAGCAGGATCTCGCGATCGTTCGCATCGAGGGGCATGGCGGCGACGGCTACGCCGGTCGTCGCGGCGGCTCAAGCCGGGTCGGTCGCCGAGGGCCGGAATGTGGATGGCCCGTCGGGCTCCCATCCACGCCATGGACTTCGCCGCGCCGCGCCGCCACCCTGCGCAGCGTGAACGCCCAGCCGATCCCCTTCGCGACGCAGCCGGACGACGTGCCCGCCGCCGAGCCGACCTTGCCCCAGACGGTTCCGGCCGTCAGGTTCTGGAGCGGCTGGTCGACGCGTGCACGGCTGATCGCGGTGGTCCTGGCCATCGACGTGATCGCCGCCCTGGTGTCCTGCGGCGTCATCGTCGTCAACGCGCGCAACGCGGTGAAGGTCGAGACGCGGGCGTCCCTGTCCACGGTGGAATCGCTGGTCGCCGACACGATCCGCCTCCTCGAGGCGGCGCCGGCCGAGCGCCTGCTTCAGACCCTCGACCTGCGCTTCCAGGTGCTGCGCCACGTCCGCGTGACCGTCCGCGACGCCGAAGGCGCGACCGTGGGCGCGCCGATCGGTCAGCCGCGGCCGGAGCGGGCGGCGCCCGCTTGGTTCGCCGACCTGATCATGCCGAAGATCGAGCAGCACGAATTGCCGATCGTCACCGCCGGCCGCACGATCGGCACCGCGCGGATCACCACCCAGCCGATGGACGAGATCGACGAGATCTGGGTTTACGCCCGCGCGCTGTCGCTCACGACATTCTGCATCAACGCGGCGATGCTGGCCGCCCTGTACCTCGCGCTTGGGCGGGTGCTGGCGCCGCTCGCGCGCCTCGCCGACGGCCTGACCCAGCTCGAGCGGCACGACTACACGGCACGTCTTCCGAGCCCGTCGAGCCACGAGTTTGCGGTGATCGCGACCCGGTTCAACCAGGTGGCGGAAGCCTTGAGCGCGGTCCGCGCCGCCAACGGGCGGCTGAAGCGGCAACTGCTGACCGCGCAGGACGACGAGCGCCGCAGCACCGCCCTGGAACTCCACGACGAGTTCGGCCCCTGCCTGTTCGCGCTGGAAGCCAACGCTGCCTCGATCGGGCGGCTCGCCACCGGAGCCGCCGAGCCCGACCGCAACAAGCTTTCGGCGCGAGCGTCCGAAATTGCCGGGATCGTGTCGCAGGTGCAGAGCCGCAACCGCGACCTGCTCAATCGCCTGCGACCGCACGCCCTCGGGCAGGTGCCGCTCGCCGACTGCCTGGACTTGCTGCTGCGCGACTTCGCCCGCCGCCATCCCGAGACGCGCTTTTCCGGGCACTTCGCCGGCCTAGCCCGCGGATACGGGGAGCTGGCCGACCTGACGGTGTTCCGCTGCATCCAGGAGAGCACGACCAACGCCGTGCGGCACGGCCGCGCCGCGTCGGTCACCGCCAAGGCGCGCGAGGCGGACGGCGCGCTGATGGTGTCGATCGCGGACGACGGCGCCGGGTTCGATCCCGACCACGGCACCGGGCTCGGGCTCTCGGGGATGCGCGAGCGCGTCGAGGCCCTCGACGGCACGTTTGTTCTTGACAAGCACCCGCCCGGCGCCGTTGTCCGCATTGTCATTCCCGTGGATCCGCACCGGGCCGACGATCCCGGACAAGTGCGATCCGCGTGAGCGGCCCTCCCATCCCGTGTCGTCTTCGCACCCCGAGTGGCCTCACCATGAAGTCCGTGGCTCGATGAACGCCTTTGCCATGAAGCCCGTCGCCGTCGAGACCCGGATGCCGGTGCTCGTGATCGACGACCACCCGATCGTGCTGCAGGGCTGCCGCCGGGTGCTGGAGGATGCCGGCATCGAGACGGTGGCGGAGGCGACGACGGTGGTCGACGGCTACCGCGCGTTCCACCGCCTGCGCCCGCCGATCGTGATCTGCGACCTGACCTTTCAGGGCAGCGGCCTGGCCGGCCTCGGCTTGATCCGCCGCATGTGCGCCGTCGAGCCCAAGACCCGCATCCTGGTCTTCAGCATGCACAACGATCCGGTGATCGTGGCGCGCGCGCTCGAGGCGGGGGCGCTCGGCTACGTCCTCAAGGACCATGCCTCTGCCGAGCTGTTCGAGGCTTTCGAGAAGGTCCGCGCGGGCCAAGTCTACCTCGACCGGCGGCTGGCCACCGAGGTCGCGATGCTGCGGACCGACGCCCGCCGCACCCCGGAATCCCAGCTGACGCCGCGCGAGCAGCAGATTCTCGCACGTCTCGCCCAGGGCAAGTCCTACGGCGTGATCGCGACCGACCTGTCGGTGAGCTACAAGACCGTCACCAACGCCTGCTCGCAGATGCGCCAGAAGCTCGGCGTGCGCACGCTGGCCGAGCTGATCCACGTCGCCGTCACAGAGGCCCAGCGCCAGGGCTGACCGGCACAGGCGCGACACGACGGAGGAGCGAACCATGGGCGCGACCGAGACAGGCCCCTTTTCGCAGGCGGCGTGGGCGCGCAATGCCGCGCTCTACGAGACCATCCGCACGATGCCGTTCAACGCCGAGCTCGCCGCCGGCACGCTCGGGCAGTCGCGCTTCCGGCACTACATCGTGCAGGACGCGCACTACCTGATCGGCTTCGGCCGTGCCTTGAGCCTCGCCGCTGCCAAGGCGCCCGAGCCCGACGGCATCGTCCTGTTCGCGAAGGCCGCCGAGGAGGCGATCGTGGTCGAGCGCGCGTTGCACGGCGGCTTCTTCCGCGACTTCGGCATCGGTCCGGACGCCTTCGCCGCGACGCCGCTGACGCCGGCCTGCGACCACTACGTCGCCTACCTGCTCTCGACCGCCTATGCCGAACCGTTCGAGGTGCTCCTCGGGGCGCTGCTGCCGTGCTTCTGGATCTACGCCGAGGTCGGCCGAGACATCCTGGCGCGCGAGAGCGCCGGCAACCCCTACCACGCCTGGATCGACACCTATTCCGGGACGGACTTCCAGGAGGCCGTCGCCCGGATGATCGCGGCGACCAATGCCGCCGCGATCCACGCGTCGCCCACGTTGCGCGAACGCATGCACCGGGCCTTCACGCACGCCACCCGGCTCGAATGGATGTTCTGGGACAGCGCCTACCGCGACGCCGCCTGGCCGGTCTGACGCGCATTTTCGCGATGGCCGCCGGTTGCCACCGTGCTTCGTCCGTTTCAGCAAAGCGTCGGAGGCCGCGCCGGAAACGGTTTTCCGCCGAGAACGCGGGCAACGCTTCGGAATGCGCCGCGTTGTCGCGTTAACCAAGGAGGCTAACGTGCAACAGAGCTGGATGACCCTTCCCGAGATCGCGCTGCACCATCACATCTCCATCGCGGATGCACAGGCGCTCGTCGACGCCGCGAACTGCCCGAAGGTGTTCAAGACGGACGCGACCTTCTACCTGATTTAACGAACTGTCCGTCGCCGATCGAGGCCAACGATCGGCGAAACTGCTTCGGGCTCCCCGGTCTCTTGCATGAGCTTGCCGGGCGAGCCTTACGCAGACATTCAAATGAGTTTGGATTTAATCCGATCAAGCGCGAAAATGCGCCCGTAGGAGTCCGCTTACCTTGGAACTCATGCTCGTTCGGTAAGCGCCGATTGGAGCGGGCGACGGGAATCGAACCCGTATATTCAGCTTGGGAAGCTGACGTTCTACCACTGAACTACGCCCGCGCCGGACCGCGTTTCGGCAGCGCGGCTGGAGCATAGCAGAGCCGCCGGCGTTGTCCACGGGTTCGACGTTGCGACGAGGCTGGATCCGGCGGTGGTGCCCAGAGCCGTCGGCGCAGTCTTGCGCTGTGCCTTTGCCCTCCGCAGACGGTCTCCCTCCGTCCCCTCCGTTCCCATGGCGTCGGCGTTCCACTATCACCCCTGGACACGTACCCGCGATGCCTGCGGCGTCCGCCTGATTGGGTGGCGCCGGCCGAGGATTGATCCGAGATCCATGGACGCCCCTTCCCCCCAGGCCGCGCCCGCGGACAACCCCGCGCGGCTGATCCTCGCCTCCGCCTCGCCGCGCCGGCTCGCCCTGTTGCAGCAGATCGGCATCGAGCCGGACGCGCTGCTCCCCGCCGACGTGGACGAGACCCCCCTGAAATCCGAATCGCCGCGCGAGCTCGCCCGGCGCCTCGCGCGGGCGAAGCTCGCCGCCGCGCAGGGCGCTTTGCACCTGCACGCACACGGCGCCAGGAGCTGGGTCCTCTCCGCCGACACGGTGGTGGCGGTGGGCCGGCGCGTGCTGCCGAAGGCCGAGGTGCCCGACGAGGCCGCCGACTGCCTGCGCCTGCTCTCCGGCCGGCAGCACCGGGTGTTCACGGCCGTGTGCCTGCTCTCGCCGAAGGGGGCGCGACGCGAGCGGATCGTCGAGAGCCGGGTGCGGTTCAAGCGGCTGTCGCAGCGCGAGATGAGCGGCTATCTCGCCTCCGGCGAATGGCGCGGCAAGGCCGGCGGCTACGCAATCCAGGGCTTGGCCGGCGCCTTCGTGGTCAAGCTCGTCGGCTCGCATTCGGCCGTCGTCGGCCTGCCGCTCTACGAGACGATGGCGCTCCTGGACGGCGAGGGCTTCCCGGTGCGCGCCGGCTGGAGCGCGATGGCATGAGTGCGCCCGCGAAGCTTCCCTCCTGCCCGATCTGCGGAAAGCCCGCCGACCCGAAGCTGAAGCCGTTCTGCTCGGAGCGCTGCTCGGACATCGACCTCGGGCGCTGGCTGAGCGACCGCTACGTCATCCCGGCCTCGGAGGACGAGGACGACGGCGACCTGCCGCCCGCCCGGAAACCCGAATCCGAATAGCCAAAAAATCATCGGTCTAGCTTGCGGGATCAGGCTGGACAGGTCGGGGGGCACTGACTATACCCCCGCTCCAGTCGAGGCCGCCAAGCGGTCCGGCGAAGGCCCAGGTAGCTCAGTTGGTAGAGCATGCGACTGAAAATCGCAGTGTCGGCGGTTCGACTCCGTCCCTGGGCACCATCTCTTCCCATCCGCTGAAACGAGTCTTCCGCCCTTGACCTTCTATGGGCGGCTCTGCGAGTTTCGCCGCCGCCTCAGCCGGCTGCCTCCTCAATCTCTTCGCACAGTGACGCCGCCGCGCTCAGGTCGTCCGGTGTGTTGACGTTGTGGAACGGGTCGAACCGCGAGACCGGCCATCGCACCACCGTCGCACCGTGGCGCTCGATGAAGCCGCCGACGCGGCGCTCTCCGCGTTCGACGTGGGCGGCGCGGAGGTCTTCCCGCAGACGCAAGGGCCAAAGGGCGACGGTGTAGTGTTGCCGCTCGCCAGAGGCGGCGAGCACGATCGCGGCCTTGTCCCGGGCGGCGGCGAGGCGGGCGATCAGGTCGTGCGGCAGGAACGGCGCGTCGCCCGAGACGCTGGCGACGTATTCGACGTTGGGATGGAACGCGGCGGCGTGGTCGAGCCCGGCCAGGATGCCGGCGAGCGGCCCGGGATGGCCGGGGACGCCGTCCGGCAGGATTGGTCCCGGAAAGCCCGTGAACCGCGTCGGATCGCCGTTGGCACTGAGGGCCACTCCAGACGCGCATTGCGGCGCGAGCCGTTCGGTCACGCGTTCCAGCAGGGTCCGCCCGGCGAGCGGGAGCAAAACCTTGTCGCCGCCGCCCATGCGCCGGGCGAGGCCGCCGGCCAGGATCAGGCCCAGGACCGGCGGCATCACGGGGCTACTCGAACACGATCTTCGGCGCGGCCCGGCCGGCCGGCGCGGCGTTGAGGTTGTCCCAGAGCTTGGCGGCGATCTCGCGGTAGACCCTGGCCTGCGGTCCGTCGGGCGCGACCGCGACGACCGGCTGGCCGGCATCCGACGATTCGCGGATCGTCATGTTCAGCGGCACCTCGCCGAGGAACGGCACGCCGAGGCGCTGCGCCTCGATCCGCGCGCCGCCATGTCCGAAGATGTGCGATTCATGGTTGCAGTTCGGGCACACGAAGGTCGCCATGTTCTCGATCACGCCGAGGATCGGCACCGCGACCTTCTTGAACATGGTCACGCCGCGGCGCGCATCGATCAGCGCGAGGTCCTGCGGCGTCGAGACGATGACGGCGCCCGACAGCGGCGTCGCCTGCGCCATGGTGAGCTGCGCGTCGCCGGTGCCCGGCGGCATGTCGACGATCAGCACGTCGAGCTCGCCCCAGAGCACGTCGCGCAGCATCTGCGTCAGCGCCGACTGCACCATCGGGCCGCGCCAGATCATCGCCGTCTCCGGCTCGATCAGGAAGCCGATCGACATCACCTTAAGGCCGTAGCCTTCCATCGGCTCCATGCTGCGGTTGTCGACCACCTTCGGCTTGCCGGAAAGGCCGAACAGCTTCGGCACCGAAGGCCCGTAGATGTCGGCGTCGAGCAGGCCGACCTTCAGGCCCTGCGCCTTCAGGGCAAGCGCGATGTTGCAGGCGGTGGTGGACTTGCCGACGCCGCCCTTGCCCGAGGCCACGGCCACGATGTGGCGAACCCCCGGCAGGGCCGGACCCTGGCCGGGAGG
>NZ_VRUX01001089.1:0-797 GCF_008039885.1 Methylobacterium sp. WL103 | reverse complement strand
GGTCCAGGCTCGCCCGACGCCGGTCGCCCCGGCGCCCACGGCGTCGCGCAAGGTCGTGACGCCCCGCACGGCCAAGCCCGCGCTCGCACCGGGCGAACGTTGGAAGCGGCGCCTGCCGCGCTCCTGCCGCTAGGACGGTCTGCACCGCGGGGGAGGCCGCCTCGCGGCCCGTGATCCAAGGATCATGGGCGCTTCTCCGTCAGGCCGCCCGGCGCACGGCGTAGCGATAGCGGCGGCCATCCGCGTCGAGCAGTTCGCTGTCCGAGGTCTCGCGCCAGACCACGTCGTCCTCCGGGCGCGCCGCATCGGTCAGCTCGGTGCCGCGCACGATGCTGAGGGCGAGGCCGGCGCCGTAATTGGTCGCGGCGGCCTCCGCGATGGCCGAGCCGATGTCGGCCTCGTCCGGCAGGCAGGCGAACAGGACGCCGTCGGCGATGGCGAGCGTGTAGGTTCCCATGGCGCGCTCCGCGGTTTTCGAAGCGCCGGACCGTATGACCTGGGTTTCCCCGCGGAAGCCCGGCCGGTGGGATGCTGCAATGCGGTAGGCGACGGACCAGGGCGCCGACGGGGCCGCTCCCCCGAGCGCAGGTGCGCGATGTCACGCGCCGGCCGGCTTCGGCCTCTGACGCGATCGTGTAGACATCACGAACCTTTCCCCGCCGCCGAACCCGCCGCACACCCATGACGGACCCGTTTCTCGATCGGCTCGCCGACCTCCTCGGCCCCGGAGGCCTCGTCGTCGGCGACGAGTTGGCGAGCCGGCCCGCGAGCTGGACCCGCGCCGCGGAGCCCTGCGC
>NZ_VRUX01001088.1:0-798 GCF_008039885.1 Methylobacterium sp. WL103 | reverse complement strand
CTCCTCCAGGTCGCGGTCGAGCCCGCGCAGGCGCGCGGCGACGACCACCGCGACGAAGCCGGTGCCCAGCGTCGCGTGGGCGACGACGATCGCCCCCATCCCGCGGTCGAGCCCGATTCCGACGAAGAGCAGCAGCAGCGACAGGCCGGTGATCACCTCCGGCATCACCATCGGCGCGGTGACGAGGCCGGTGAACAGCGTCCGCCCGCGGAAGCGGCCGTGGCGGGCGAGCGCGAGGGCGGCGAGCGTGCCGAGCGCGGTGGCGATTGCGGCCGACAGGGTCGCGACCCGCAGCGACATCCAGGCGGATTCGAGCAACGGCCCGTCGGCCAGCAGCACGCCGTACCACCGGGTCGAGAACCCGCCCCACACCGTGACCAGCGCCGACGCGTTGAACGAGTAGGCGACGAGCACCAGGATCGGCGCGTAGAGGAAGCCGAACCCTGAGATCAGCACGGCACGGATCAGGACGGATCGGGTCAGCACGCTCATGGCGCGCCCTCTCTGCCCGGGATCTCTCTGCCCGAGCCCTCGCCGCTCGCGGCCTCGGCGGCGGCGTCGCGGAACAGCACCACCGGGCCGACCACGAGGACGACCAGCAGGATCGCCACCGCCGAGGCGAGCGGCCAATCGCGGTTGGAGAAGAACTCGCTCCACAGCACGCGCCCGAGCATCAGCGTCTCGGAGCCGCCGAGCAGGTCCGGGATCACGAACTCGCCGACCATGGGGATGAAGCAGAGCGCTGCGCCGGCCAGCAGGCCGGGGAGCGCGAGGGGCAGCGTCACGGTCCGGAACACC
>NZ_VRUX01001087.1:0-798 GCF_008039885.1 Methylobacterium sp. WL103 | reverse complement strand
CTCGTCGCGGGCGGCGGCGTCGATCCAGCCGGCCTGCGTCAGCGCGCCGAGCATCGGCACCGTGCGGCTGCCGCGCAATTCGGGCCGCCGGCCGCCGAAGACCAGTTGCTGGGTCTGCACGAAGAACTCGATCTCGCGGATGCCGCCGCGGCCGAGCTTGATGTCGTGGCCGCCCACCGCCAGCGCCTCGTGGCCGCGCACCACGTGGATCTGGCGCTTCATCGCGTGGATGTCGGCGATGGCGGCGAAATCGAAGTACTTGCGCCAGATGAAGGGCGTCAGCTCGGCGAGGAACCGTGCCCCGGCGGCGCGGTCTCCGGCGATCGGCCGCGCCTTGATGAAGGCCGCCCGCTCCCAGTTCTGGCCGAGCGACTGGTAGTAGTCGAAGGCGAAGTCGGTGGAGAGCGCGACCGCTGTCGAGCCGGGATCGGGCCGCAGCCGGTAGTCGACGCGGTGGACGTAGCCCTCGGACGTGCGCTCTTCCAGGAGCTTCGCGATGCCCTGCGCGAGCTTGGCGAAGAACGGTTTCGCCTCGACGTTCTCGCCGAGCGGCGCGACGGCGGCGTCGAAGAACATGATCAGGTCGACGTCGCTGGAATAGTTGAGCTCGCCCCCGCCGAGCTTGCCGAGGCCCAGGACCACGAGGCCCGAGCCGGCTTGGGGGGCCTCGGGGTCGGCCGGGCGAAACTTCCCCGTGCCCGCGGCCTGGAGCAGGAGCTCACATCGTCGTCGCGGGAACGCGACGGACCTGGTCGTCCGAGCAGACCTGGTCGTCCGAGCACAAGCGGGCGATCCTTG
>NZ_VRUX01001086.1:0-802 GCF_008039885.1 Methylobacterium sp. WL103 | reverse complement strand
GGCCAGCAGGGCCAGGCCGGCGCCAAGGACGACGACCCGCTCGGCCGCCCGACCCGCGGGCGCGACATGAGCGATGGCCGCGTGCGCGTGCCGACGGCCGACGAATCCGCGGTCCAGCGGGCGCGCCGGATCATGGAGGAGTTGCGGCGCAAGCTCGGCGACCCGACGCGTCCGCAGGAAGAACTCGACTACTTCGAGCGGCTGCTGCGCCGGAACTGATGGCACGCCGCCGACCGTCCTGCGCGGCCCGTCATTCCGGGGCGCCGCAGGCGAGCCCGGAATGACGGCTCTGGAGGCGTCTCTGTGCTAGCGGGGGAGCCCGTCCTGGCGCCAGCGGCGCTTCGCCCCTGCCGCCGCCGCCGCGAAGCCTCTATAAGCGGCGCCGAACGCTCTGCGAGATCCCCCCACCATGTCCGGCAACACCCTCGTCCTCGTCGCCTGCCTCGCGGTGGCCGTCATCCTCCTCCTCGGCCTCGCCAACATGATGCGTGGCGGCGACGCGAACCTGTCGCAACGCCTGATGCGGCTGCGCGTGCTGCTGCAGTTCGTGGCGATCCTGGTGATCATGGGCGTGGCTTGGTGGCGCTCCGCCTGAGGGCGCGCGACTGTGACCGGCGGGCCGCACCGGTCGGCATTCCACCCCGGCGCGGATGAAACGGCGATCCGGGCGCAGCCAAGCATGCTAGGGATTCCGGGTTCAATCCGGATCCGTTCCCGCATGAAGCCCACCTTCCACCGTCTCGTCGCCGGCGCGCTGGCCCTCGCGATCGCCTCGCCCGTCGCGGCGGCCGATCTCGGGTAC
>NZ_VRUX01001085.1:0-804 GCF_008039885.1 Methylobacterium sp. WL103 | reverse complement strand
GCCTGCGGGCCGGCGACGCCGCGGGCGCGGTTGGCCAGCGCCACGGTGAGCTTCTCGGCGGCGTCCGGCTGCATCAGCGCCAGCACCTCGGCCATCTTGCGCGGGTTCATCGCCAGGACGAGCGACACCAGCACCTCCTGCCCGAGGCGGTCGAAGACGCGGGCGGCGTCCTTCGGCTTCATGGTCTCGTACATCGTCACGAGGTTCTTCAGGGCGGCCTTCTCGGCGTCGGCCTTGGCCTTGCCGGCGGTGTCCACCTTGTCCTCGGCCTGCTTGAGGTCGCCGAGGCCGGTCTCGAGCTTGCGCTCGGCCTCGCCGAGCATCTTCTCGCGCAGTTCCAGCTCGTCGCTCTTCTGCTTCAGCGCGTCGCGCCGGGCGCCCAGCTTCTCCAGCAGCGCGCGCTCCGTCAGCGAGACGGGCTCCGGCATCGGCGGCTGGGCCTGCGGCGGCTCGGGCGCCTTGGCCTCGCCCTTCGGCGCCTCCTTGGGCGTCACCGACCCGGTGGTGGTGGGGTCGAGCAGCTCGTAGCCGATGCGGGCCTTGGCGAGCACCTGCGCGAGGGCGGGCAGTTCGGGCGCGACCTGCGGCGTCTCCACGAACATCCCGACGAGCTTCAGCACCAGCAGGCCGGCGGCGGCGAGCGTGACCGCATCGATCATCCGCAGGCGCAGCGGACGGATTTGGCGCATCCGTGCCCGCGCCAGGGCGGTCAGGGCCTTCGCGTTGTTGGCTCCCCGGATGGCCTTGGCCGCGCGCGCGCCGTCGGCCGCAGCGGGCACGGTTCGCGTCGGATCGGTCCGGGCG
>NZ_VRUX01001084.1:0-807 GCF_008039885.1 Methylobacterium sp. WL103 | reverse complement strand
GAGGTCGGCGCGGACCCGGTGGCGCCGTCGGCCGCCCGCCTGTTCCGGGGCGGCTTCCTGATCGGCGTGAGCAACCCGAAGCTGCTGCTGTTCGCGGCGGCGTTCCTGCCGCAATTCATCGATCCCGCTGTCGACCAGGGGCTGCAGCTCGCGATCCTGGTCGCGACCTTCGCCGCCGCGGAAGGCTTCTGGTACGCGGCCTACGCGCTCGGCGGCCGGCACCTCGCGCGCCATCTCGCCCGGCCCGCCCTCCGGCGCCTGTTCGACCGCGCCACCGGCGCGATCTTCGTCGGCTTCGGGCTCGGCCTCCTCGCAGGGCGCCCTTGAGCGACAGGGCCATCGCTCGACAGCGCTGGCCCTGATTGACTTCGGCCTCAATCGCCGGCGCCCGCCTTCGCGGGCTCAGGCTTTCGCTCCGCGGGGCGCTCTTCGCGCCCTGAAGCCGCCGAACGCGGCTTCAAGTGATCGCCGTGCCCTGGCGACGATCCGTCTCGCGTGGCGGAGCCGGCTCTGTTATGGGCTTGGCGATGAGCGACAATCCGACCACCTCCTCCGCGGACGAGCCCGTTCGCGGGACCGACACCACGCAGGTCCCCGAGACTCCGGCGAAGGCACGGCCCGCACGCCGCACGGCCGCCGCACGGGACAAGGCCTCGCAGCAGGAACCCGCCTCGCACGAGCCTTCGAGCCAAGAGCCTTCGAGCCAAGAGGCTTCGAGCCCGGCGGCTTCGTCACCGGAGCCTTGGAGCCCGGCCACCGACGCCAACGTCCGCTCCGCCGACGACGAGGCGCCGCGCGAGCGCGTGG
>NZ_VRUX01001083.1:0-816 GCF_008039885.1 Methylobacterium sp. WL103 | reverse complement strand
CCCCCCCCCCCCCCTTTTTTTTTTAATGATACGGCGACGTCGGAGATCTAGACGTAAGGAGTCGTGGGCTGCGTCTGATGTGTATTAGAGACAGGGCGGCGGCCGCCTTCGCGCGGGCGTCGGGCAGCGAACTGGTGCTCGCGATCGGCGGCGGCTCGGCGCTCGATACCGCCAAGCTCGTGGCCTACCTCGCCCGCTCGCACGAGGCCCTCGACGCGATCTACGGCGTCGGCCTCGCCAAGGGCGCGCGCCTGCCGCTGATCCTGGTGCCGACCACCGCCGGGACCGGCTCGGAGGTGACGCCGATCGCCATCGTCACCACGCCGACCCAGGAGAAGAAGGGCGTCGTCGCCCCGCGCCTGCTGCCCGACTGGGCGGTGCTCGACCCGGAGCTGACGCTGGGCCTGCCCGCCGCCGTCACCGCGGCCACCGGCATCGACGCGATGGTGCATGCGATCGAGGCCTATACCAGCCGCCACCGCAAGAACCCGATCTCCGACGGCCTCGCCCGGCAGGCGCTCGGCCTGCTCGCCTGCCACATCCGCACCGCCTGCGCGGACGGCGGCGATGTCGAGGCGCGCTCGGGCATGCTGCTCGGGTCGATGCTCGCCGGCATGGCCTTCGCCAACGCGCCGGTGGCGGCGGTGCACGCGCTGGCCTACCCGGTCGGCGCGCTGTTCCACGTGCCGCACGGGCTCTCGAACGCGCTGGTGCTGATGGGCGTGCTGCGCTTCAACCTGCCTGAGGCGCAGGCGCTCTACGCCGAGCTCGCGCCGATCCTCGACCCGGACGCCCGCGACCGGCCCGACGCCGAGG
>NZ_VRUX01001082.1:0-816 GCF_008039885.1 Methylobacterium sp. WL103 | reverse complement strand
GCCGGCCGAACCGCGGGCCTCGCCGCGACCGGATTCCACGGTCTGCTGCTCGGCCTGGCCCCGGCGCGCGACCTTGCTGTTGCCGGGGATCGAGGCGGACGAGCTCGACTCCTTGTTGCCGGCCAGGCCTTCGCCGCTGGAATTGGCCTGGAGCGTTTCGTCCTTCTCCTGGTTGGCGGTGTTGTTGTAGCGGGCGCCGTACTGCGCCGAGCCGTTGGCGGTGCCGCCGCCCTTGCGGTCGATCGCCTCGGCGACGAGCTTGGCGAGCAGCGAGCGGTTGGCCTGCGCGTCGGCGTCGCGCGGGTTGAACTGCAGCGCCGCGTCGTAGGCCTCGATCGCGCCGGCATAGTCGCCCATCCGGGCGAGTGCGTTGCCGAGGTTGTACGAATTGCGCCGGCCGCCGTTGCGGAACAGCGCCGCGGCCTCGTCGTAGCGCCCGGCCTCGTAGAGCGCCGGCCCGCGCCAGGCCGGGTCGTCGAGGATCGCGAGCGCCACTGAGGGCAGTCCGACCCCCATCAGCAGGCGGCCGAGGCCGGTGCGCGGCTGCGAGACCAACAGCAGCGCCAGGATGCCGGCGCCGGCCGCCGCGATCCCGACGGTCCGCGCCCAGCGCCGCCAGCCGCGCGAGAGGGCGGCCGAAAGGGTGGGAGAGACAGGCAGGCGGCCGAGCACGCGGGCTGCCATCACGCACTCCTCCGGAACAGGATCAGCGCCGGCACCAGCGCCAGCAGCAGCAGCCAGCGGCCGAGGTCGGCGAAGGCGAGCACCGCGTAGCCGCCCGCGGCCAGGTGCTGGGCCGTGCCGGCGCCCACCGCG
>NZ_VRUX01001081.1:0-817 GCF_008039885.1 Methylobacterium sp. WL103 | reverse complement strand
GCCGGGTGGCGCGCTGGCACGCCTACGCCGCCGGGGCTCGGCCGGACACCTCGCGGCCCCCCTCGCCTTTCGACGTGCGGTGCTCGCGGCCCACGCCCGCCAGCCGTTCGACGTGGCGGAGGCGACGAACTGGTACGCCCCCGCCGTGCTGCTCGCGGGACGCCGCGACCTGCCGCTGGTGACGCGAAGCTCGACGCCCGCCGCCTTCACCCGCGACGCCCCCGCCACGCTGCGCGACCGCCTCGACGGCCGAACCGCCGATTTCCTGGAGCGCAGGCAGGCGCGGGGCAGCGCCGGGCTCGTCGCCAACACCGCCGAGCACGGCGCGGTGATCGCGCGCGCCTACGGCCTGTCCGGCCCGCAACCGGGGGCGGTGATCGGCTTGAGCCTGCCTCCCGCGATCACGGAGGCCGCGCGCGGCGCGTCCTATCCGGAACATGAGGAGCCGGTGCGCCTGCTCTTCGTCGGGCGGGCGGAGGCGCGAAAGGGCTTCGACGCCCTGCTCGGGGCGATGGCGATCCTCGCCGACGAGGCGGCGCGCGGGTCGGGGCCGTCCGTCCGGCTCGATCTCGTCGGCGTGCCGGCGGCGGACTTGCCGGCCGATCTTCCCGCGGCGGCGCGGGCCTGCATCCGCCCGCTCGGCCGGGTGCCTGCAGACGATCTCGCGCAGGCCTACGCCGGGGCGCACGTCGTGCTCGCGCCCTCACGCTACGAGAGCTTCGGGCTCGTCTACCAGGAGGCGCTGGCCTACGGCCGCCCGGTGGTCGCCTGCGCGCTCGACGCGAGCGCGCGCGCCTTCGTCGGCGATCCCGGGGCC
>NZ_VRUX01001080.1:0-817 GCF_008039885.1 Methylobacterium sp. WL103 | reverse complement strand
GCGCAGGACCACGGCCTCGCCGCGCAGGCGCTTGGCTTCCGTGACGGCGATCTCGTGGTTGCGCCGGCTTTCGGCGGTGGGCCCGCGCTGGCCCCGGGTCATCAGCAGGTCGACCGAACGGGTGACCGAGTAGGCCATGCCCGCGGTGGTGCGCCCGCTCGGCGCCACCGCGCGGCTCATCCGGCGCAGCTCGGCGTCGTCGCGCGCGAGGTCGTAGCCGCCGAGCCGCACGCCGAGGAAGGCGGCGGCGTGGGGGTCGTCGGTCTCGATTACCGAGAGTGGCCCGTCGTCGAAGCGCCGCGCGCGCTGGCCGGCGGTGTCGGTGGTCTTCACCAGGATGCAGCGGCTGAAGCGGTCGCGGTTGCCCTGAAGCACGCCCAGCGCTTCTTCCAGGCGATCGGGGGCGACCACCAGCGCCTCGCGCGCCCGGCCGAGCAGGCCTTCGAGCGCCGGCCCCCAATGCGGATCGACGATCTCGGCAAGCTCGCAGACCGGCACCGCATCGATGTTGCGGCGCGCCAGCTCCATCCGGAAGGCGACCGTGTCGGACGAGAGTCGCGCGGCGTGCCCGGACGCGGGCGCAGGGGCCGTGCGCTCGGCCTCGCTTTCCTGCGCGCGCGCCTTCAGCGCCGTGTCCTCGGCGGCCCGGTCGAGGGCCTCGTCGAACTCGGGGAGGCGAAGCAGGCCCTCGATCAGGTCGGCCAACGGGCCGTCGAGGCGCAAGGTCTCCTCGGGCGGCGCCTCGCGGCGCAGCCCCGAGCGGGCGCAGGCCTCGTCGGACAGATGGGCAAGCTCCAGGCGGTCGCGCTCCAGCATC
>NZ_VRUX01000107.1:0-10383 GCF_008039885.1 Methylobacterium sp. WL103 | reverse complement strand
GCCTGGAACAGGTCGGCGATCAGCCGCTCGACCGAGAGCCCGACGCCGAGCGACACGAGCCCGCCCGCGGCCGAAAGCAGGAGGCCGCCCCAGGGGACGCCACGGGACTTCGCCATCGGCACCGGCACGCCGTCGGCCGCGTCCACGATCTCGACCGGGTCCTCGACGATGCGGACGCCGCCCGGCGCCGCCGGCATCGGCGCGAGGGCCTCGCTCGAGGCCGGCGAGTCGGCGGCGGGGATGCGGAAGGCGCGCGGGCGCTGGGTCGAACTCACGGCATCATCCTCAAGGTTGTCGCCCCGGCCATCACGTCAGCTTGTCGCCGATCAGGAACTGCATCGCCCGGTCGAGTCGGATCTGCGGCAGGTGACCGGGCCGCTCCAGCGCGTCGGGCTTGATCACCGGAGGGCGGAACCGGGGAAACCGCAGCGAGCCCGGCTCGACCGCGCCTTCCAGCACGGCCTCTGGCCGGACGGGGAGATGGCCGGGAAACACCGCGGCCTCGGCCGTACCGTCGAACAGCTCGTCGCCGACGGTCTCGCCGGCCTCGGGCGTGCCGGCAACGGCGCGCAGCACCGCGTCGCCGTCGTGGATCGTGGTCTCGCGGGTGGCGCGGACCGAAGCCAACGCCACGGTGCCGACGCGGGCGCCGGCGGCCTCGGTCCGGCGCATGGCGCGCGAGACGAGCAGGCGCAGCAGCGCCTCCAGCCGGTCGTGGCTGGTCTGGTGCAGGTGGTCCGCCTTGGTCGCCGCGAACATGATCCGGTCGGCACGCGGCGCGAACAGCCGCGAGAGCAGCGTGTTGCGGCCGATGTTCAGGCTGAGCAGGACCGAATCCAGCGCCTCCTCCAACTCGGCGAGCGCCGCCGGCCCGGCGTCGACGGCCGCGAGCACGTCGACCAGCACGATCTGGCGATCGACGCGCTGGAAGTGGTCACGGAAGAACGGCACGACGACCTTGGCCTTGTAGGCCTCGAAGCGCCGTTCCATCAGCCCGGCCAGCGTCCTAGGTTCGATCGTCTCGGGCAGACTATCGAGCGGCGCGAAGGTCAGGGCCGGTGAGCCGGCGAGGTCGCCCGGCATCAGGAACCGGCCGGGGGGCGTCGTCGCCACCATCTCCGGCCCGGCGCGCAACGCCGCGAGGTAGGCGGTGAAGGCGGCGCTCGCCCGCTCGGCCACGACTTCGTCGAGGGGGCCCACCGAGTCGAGGCCCTTGAGCATCGTGAGCCAAGGCGCCGCCATCTCCCCGCGGCCGGCGCGCCGGGTTCCGGCGATCGTCGCCCGCGACCAGGCGGTGTAGCTCTGCTCCAGCAGCGCGAGGTCGAGCAGCCATTCGCCGGGATAGTCGACCACGTCGAGCATCAGAGTGCCTGGGCCGGAGCGCCAGCCGCCGGCGCGCTCGTACTCGATCGCAAGGCGGAACTGGCTGATCCGGTCGGTGGAGCGCGGCCACAGGCGGGCTTCGGTGAGGGCGGAATAGTGCTCCTCGTAGGGGAAGCGCGGAACGTCGTCGTCCGGCTGCGGCACGAGGCGGGCGCGGCGCAACCGGCCCTCCTGCGCCGGGGCGAAGGCGGGGAGCGCGTGGCTCTCGACGAGATGGTGGATCAACGCGGTGGTGAACACGGTCTTGCCCGAGCGGGCGAGCCCGGTGACGCCGAGCCGCAGGGTCGGCTGGATCAGGAAGTCGCTCGACGCCTCGGCGAAGGCCTTGACCGCGGAGCCGGCGCGAGCGGCGAAACTCTGGATGGGCAAGGGCGGACTCAGGTGGTTGGGAGACGCGGAAGGGCCAGCCGGTCGGCCGTCGCCGTTCAGGTGGCGCGGGGAGGGGAGCGCCGCAAGGTTTCGGCGCGGCGAGACTCCGTTCGCCAAACGCTACTTCGCCGCGTCGGCCGTCGCCGCCGTGACCGGCCCGAGCCGGGCGATGGCGGCCTCGATGAGGGGCGGCCCGGCATGCAGGGCGCCGAGCTCCACCGCCGACATCGCACGCATCACCGCCGCGAGGTTCGACAGCGGGCTCCCATCGGGCGAGAACAGCGCAAGGTCGTCCGTGGAGCGTAGGCCGACGCTCTTGGCGATGGCGGCGGCGTAGTTGCCGATGCGGACTTCGTCGCCGCCGCAGAGCGGCGCCGGCGCGCGCAGATCGCCCAGGGACAGGCCGGAGACGATCATCGGCAGCAGCGCGGATTCGGCCACCAGCCGATCCGGGGACGGCACCTTCCGGTCGAGGAGCGCGGACGGGTCGTCCGCACCGCGCACGACGCGAGCGGATACGGCCGCCGGCTTGTCCGAAAGCCCGGCGGCGATGTCCGCGACCGGCCGCGATGCGACGCGGGTCGCGATGGCAGGGCGTCGGGCGGGATGGCCGCTCATTCGTGCCAGGGGCGACCAGGGCTGCACCCGCAGGGCCGTCCGCCCGCCGCGGCGGGCACCTCCGGGCAGGTGGCGGGCGAGGTAGCGGGCGCGAAGCGTCCCGCCGATCCCGCGGGGTGCGAGGGGCGACGGCTTCGCGTTTTTCGCGATCGGCCCGAGCAATGGAAGACCGCAACTCGCGGGCGCCCAGCGACGCACGATCGCCAGCGCGGTGCGGCGCCCGTAGTCGCGGTAGTAGCGCCGAAGCAGGCCGGCCGCGGCGTCGGCTCCGTCGGCCGCGGTGGCGAAACCGGTATGCCCCTCGGCGTCGGCGCCGACTTCGCCCGTCCAGCGCGCACTTTTGATGCACCAGTAATTGTTGAGCTTTGCGCAGCGCGCGACGAAGGCCGGCTCGGTCGGCGCGACCCGCGCGACCAGGGCGAGCGAGACCGGCCGAAGCTCCGCCCCGGCCTGCGCCCGCCAGTTCGAGACCGCTCGCGCCACGTGCTGATAGTACGGTGCGCCTTCGGCCCCAGATGCGCGCAGCGTGACGACCTGCGCGCGAAGTGCAACGGCTGAATCCTCAGCCAGGGGTGGCAGGGTCGTCAGGAGGAGTATCGCGGCGAGGAGCACGGGCGTCCGTGGTGAGGGTTGCGAACCACGAGGAACGGCGCGGCCGCACGATCGGTTCAGTTCGCGCGCGCGTGCCGACGATCGCCCGGAGGCGCGCGAGACTTACGGATTCAGGTGCTTCAACGCCGCCGCGTGCAGGCGCGGGTCGCCGGCCGCGACGATGCGGCCGCCCGCGGTCGCCGGGCCGCCGTCCCAAGCGGTGATGATGCCGCCGGCGCCCTCGACGATCGGGATCAGCGCCACGATGTCGTAAGGCTTCAGCCCGGCCTCGACGACGAGGTCGACCTGGCCCGAGGCCAACATGCAGTAGGCGTAGCAATCGGTGCCGTAGCGCGACATGCGCACGCGGCCCTCGATGGCGCGGAACCGCTCGGCCTCGTCGCCCTCGGTGAACAGGCGTGGGTCGGTGGTGGCGAGCATCGCCGCCGACAGCTCGGCGCAGCGGCGAGTGTGGAGCGTCCGTTCGCCGCGCGGCCCGCGCAGGCGCGCGCTGCGCCCGTCGCCGGTGAACCGCTCGCCGAGATAGGGCTGGTGCATGAGCCCGCGCACGGCGCCGCCGTTCCGGGTCAAACCGATCAGCGTGCCCCAGGTCGGGATGCCGGTGATGAAGGCGCGCGTCCCGTCGATGGGATCGAGCACCCAGACGTATTCCGCGTCGAGACGCTCCGAGCCGAATTCTTCTCCTAGGATGCCGTGCGCGGGAAAGCGGGCGCGGATCATGTTGCGCAGGACGAGCTCGGCCGCGCGGTCCGCTTCGGTCACCGGGTCGAACGGCGCCGTCCCGGCGGCCTTGTCCGTCAAGGCGACCTGCGCCCGGAAGAATGGCACGATCGCTTGGCCCGAGGCTTCGGCCAGGTCGTCCATGAACCGGCCGAGTTCGACGACGCTCATCGGCTTTTCCCCGCACGGTCCCGCAATCGCGGCAGGAAGGCGGGTTTCGCCGTGCGCCGTCAAGCCTGCGCCGTCAGGCCTCGGCCGCGACGCGCAGGATCGGCCGCTCCGGCTTGGTGCCGACATGCGCGAGCACCGTGTCGACCGCGCTTCCCAGGGACGAAACGTGTTCGGCCGCCGGGATGCTGCCGCGGCCGGCGGAGTCGTCGTCCGCCTGCCATAACCCGACGACGACCGGAACGTCCGGCATTCGACGCTGGAGGCGATCGACGAGGCGCCGCAGATGCGCCGGCTCGCCACTGATCGCCAACGAGACGATGCAGACGATCCGCGCCGCACCGGGATCGAAGTCCGCGATCTTCGCGCGCGACACCTCGCCGAACGAAACGATGCGCGTCCCGAGCCCGCGCTTGGCCAACAGCTGCGCCAGGATCGTGGCCGCCGGCGTGTCGATGAAGCCGCGCCCGGCGACGCAGAGCACCGCCCCGTCCTGCGACCAGGCCGGCGGGATCGCGTCGGGGTCCGGCGTCGCCGCCGCCGGGGCATCGCCCGTCGGCTTGAACTCGGAAGCGGCGGGCGTCGGCACCCGGTCGTCCCGCTCGGCGAGCGCGTCGACGAGCTCGCTGACGGAGGCGCGGATGTCGGACTTCTGGTCGAGGGTGAGCACGCCGCGGGCGGCGTCGCGGGCGGCGAGTTCGAGGCCCTTCAGCACCACGTCGTCGTAGTAGGCCGACAGCGAGCAGGTCTGCAGGATCAGCTCGGCGTGCTCCTGCGCCTCCTCCGGATCGTCGGCGAGGATGCGCTGGTAGAAGTTCTCCACCGGCGTCAGCGCCGCCCGGTTGCCGAACAACACGTCGAGGAACTCGAGCTTGTCGATGTGCCGGCCGAGCACGACGAGGCAGACGGTCAACGGCGTCGAGAGCAGAAGCCCGACCGGTCCCCACAGCCAGGTCCAGAACAGGGCCGAGATCAGCACCGCGAAGGGCGAGAGCCCAGTGGAATGGCCGTAGAGCATCGGCTCGACGATCTGGCCGGTGAGCGGCTCCAGCACGATGAACAGGATCGCGGTGGCGATCACCATGTTCCAGCCGGGGTCGACCGCGGCGGCGAGGGCCAGCGGGAGTAGGGCGGACAGGAAGGCGCCGATATACGGCACGAACCGCATGACCGCCGAGACGATGCCCCAGAGCACGGGGTTCGGCACGCCGATGAGGTAGAGCCCGATGCCGACGACGAGCCCGAAGGCGGTGTTGAGGGCCAGTTGCACCACGAAGTAGCGGCTGAGGCGCCGCGCGGCGTCATCCATCGCGACGGTGGTGCGGTGCAGGTCGCTGGAACCGGCGAGCCGGATCATCCGGTCGCGTAGATCCTCGCGCTGCATCAGGACGAACAGCAGCACGACGAACACGATGCCGGTGGTGGCCAGGGGCTGCATCACCGGGGAGAGCAGGGTGCTCGCGGTCTCGAGCGGACCCGGTTGCGCCTGCCGCATCTCGACCAGGACCGGATCCGCCTGCGGCCGCGCGGGCTTCGCCTCCGGGTTCGGCTCGGGCTTAGCCTCCGGCTTTTTTTCGGGCTTGGCCTCGGCGTCCGGCTTCTGCGCCTTGTCGCCGTTGCCGGCGTCGTGCAGCGCGCGGCCGATGTTGGCGACGTAGGCGGCGAGATGCGCAGCCGGGCTGTCGCGCAGGCCCTCGACCTTGCGTTCGATGGTCGAGCGATAGCGCGGTACGTCGCCGGCGAGGCCCGCCACCTGCACGCCGATCAGGGTGGCCAGGGCGGCGACGACGCCGAGGGTGAACACCACCGCGGCGCCCACCGCGACGACCCGTGGCAGGTGCCAGCGCCGAAGCAGCGCCACCAGCGGGCCGAGCACGAACGAGAGCAGCACGGCGATGGCGATCGGGATGAAGATCTCGCGCCCGAAATACAGGCCGGCGATGATGGTCGCGCTGACGAGGACCGGCGAGACCAGGGCCGTCTTCGGGGTCTCGGCCGCGGCGATCCGGGTCGGGGACGGCGCTTCGAGGGGAGGGTCTTCAGTCTTCGTCGCCATGCCGCCACCGGAACCGTACGCTTACGCTCGCACCGGTTGTGCTGTCGCCGATGCGAACGAGGAACGACACGGACCAGCGAAACGATCCCTCGCGGGCCGTGCCGTTTTCACGGAACCGTGATCGGTCAGGCCTGCGCGACGCCGGCGCGGGTGACGTCGGCTGCGTCGCCGAGCGTTTCGAGCGACCAGCACAGGGCCATCACCCGCCGGGCCTGCGCCTCGGGCAGCACGCCGTCTGCGAGGTCGGTGAACTTGCGCTCCAGCGCCGCGTCGGTCATCGGCCGCTCGACGCTGCCGATCGCGTGCTCGATGCGGCGGTGCAGGGTGCGGCCGTCCTTCAGCGTCACGGTCATGTCGACCTGCGCCGCCGCGATTCCAGGCGTCACCACCGGCACGACCTTCTCGCGGAGCGCGACGACCACGGGGTCGCGCACCGCACGGTCGCTGAACTGCTTCTCGCCGGCTGCCCCCTCGACCAGGGCCACGGCGACGGCGTGGAAGATGCTGAACTTGCCCTCCAACCCGGATTGCGGTGCCGTCTTGCCGGTGAGCTCGAGCACCAGCGGATGCACCTTGAGGTCGACGCGGGCGATCTGATCGGGCTTCAGGTGCTGCTCGTCGCGCAGTTGGATCGCGGCGTCGATCGCCGGGTGCATGACGATACCGCAGGCGAACGGCTTGTAGGTGTTGAGCAGGCTCTCGAAACGAGTGCCGAGCTCCTCCGTGATCTCGCGATAATCCTGCTTGGTCGAGACGGTGTTGGCCCAGCCGCGCTTGGCCTCGATCATCCCGTCCGACGACGTGAAGCCTTTCGCCGCCAGAATCGCCGCGAACAGGCCGTTGGCGGCGGCGCGGCCGGGATTGAAGCTCTTGTTCATCGAGCCGAACGATTCGCGCAGGCCCACCGGCTGCGAGGCGGCCAGCCCCAGCGCGAACACCATCTGCTGCTCGGTGAGCCCCATCAGCTTGCCGGCGGCGGCCGCCGCCCCGAAGACGCCGGCGGTGCCGGTGATGTGCCAGCCGACGTCATAGTGGTTCGGATAGACCGCGTTGCCGATCCGGCACTCGGTCTCGATCCCGAGCACCAGCGCATTGAGGAAGTCCCGCCCCGAAACCGGATGCATCTCGGCATAGGCGAGGATCGCCGAGGCGACCGGGCCGGCCGGGTGGATCACGGTCTTCAGGTGCGTGTCGTCGTAGTCGAAGATGTGGCTCGACACGCCGTTCAGGAACGCGGCGTTCATGATGTCGAAGCGCTCGGTGCGGCCGAACAGGCCGGCCTGCGGCGGCCCGGAGAACGGCGCCAGCGCCGACACCGCGACGTCCAGCGTCTCGTGGTGCGAGCCGCCGATGGCGACGCCGACCCAGTTGAGGAAGGTCCGCGTCGCCTCGCGGCGAACGGTCTCGGGCAGATCCTCGAACCGGGCGTTCACGACGTAGCGCGCCAGGGTATGGGTCACGCCTTTCGCCTCCGGCTTGGGCGCTGCCGCATCCTGCGGCTTGCCCGACTCCTGCGCGTGACCCAATTCCGGCGCGGCGAGCGCGAGGCCCGCGGCGGCGATCAGCGCGCGTCGATCGATCTTCGACATGGTGCCTCCGTCCCTACTGAGCCGGCCACATCGCTTGCGTTTGTTCGGACGCGGCGACCGGGCTGTGGGCGATCAGCTAGCGCAGGCGCGGATCGAGCCGAGGGCAAAAAGGTTTCAACCGCTCGTTGCTGACAGACGCCGGGGGGACGATGCGTCCGATCCCTGATCACGGCATCCGACCCGCCGCCTCATCCTGAATTGCCCGCGTCAGCGGGCCTTGAAGGAGCCTTCCAGGGATCATGCGGATCCTGGAGGTATCCTTCGAGGCGCCCGCTTCACGGCCGCACCTTAAAATGAGGTGTGTTGGGGGGAGGTCTGGCGGCGTCGCTTTCCGGTCAGACCACGACCGCCATCGCGTCCTGCTCGCCGACGCCGAAGACCCGCTTGTAGCGGGCGATGGCGTCGGCCGGCCCCTGTGCCTTGGTCGGGTTGTCGGAGATCTTCACCGTCGGGCGCCCGTCCGCATGCGTGACCTTGCAGACGATCGAAACCGGATCGAGCCGCCCGTCCGGCACCAGTCCGCGAAAGTCGTTGGTGAGCAGGGTGCCCCAGCCGTAACCGATCCGCAGCCGCCCGTGGAAATGGGCATGGATCCGCTCGATCGTGTCGATGTCGAGCCCGTCTGAGAAGATCGCGAGCTTTTCGCGCGGGTCGGCGCCGCGCGAGCGCCAGAACGCGATCGCCTCCTCGCCGCCCGCGATCGGGTCCTTCGAGTCGATGCGGATGCCGGTCCAGTCGGTCAGCCAGTCGGGCGCGCCGGCGAGGAAGCCGGTGGTGCCGTAGGTGTCGGGCAGCACGACGAGGAGGTTGCCCTCGTAATCCTCCTGCCAGTCGCGCAGCACGTCGTAGGGGGCACGCGCCAGCGCCGCGTCGTCCTCGGCGAGGGCCGCGTAGACCATCGGCAGCTCGTGCGCGTTGGTGCCCACGGCCTCGACCTCGCGGCGTAGCGCGATCAGGCAGTTCGAGGTGCCGAGGAAGCGCTTCGATCCCAGGCCCTCGTCCATCGCCTGCACGCACCAATCCTGCCACAGGAAGCCGTGCCGGCGGCGGGTCCCGAAATCGGCGATCGACAGGTCCGGAAGCTTGCGCAAACGCTCGATCTTCTCCCAGACCCGCGTCATCGCCCGCGCATACAGCACCTGCAAGTCGAGCTTGCCGAGGTTGCGCAGCACCGCGCGCGAGCGCAGCTCGTTGAGGATGGCGAGCGCCGGAACCTCCCACATCGTGGTCTCGACCCAGGGACCGTGAAAGGTCAGCTCGTACTGCCCGTCGCGCGCCTCGAGATGGTATTCGGGCAGTTGGAAGCCCTCGAACCACGCGATGAAGTCGGCCGACAGAATGCGGCGGCGTCCGTAGAAGGCGTTCCCGCGCAGCCAGGTCGCCTCGCCGCGGGAGAGACGCAGGGACCGGGCGTGGTCGAGCTGCTCGCGGAGCGCGCCGGCATCGACCTCGTCGGCGATACGGATGCGGGTGGTGCGGTTGTTGATGCCGAAGGTCACCGCCACGTCGCGGTGCCGCCGCAGGATCGTCTGCGCCATCAGCAGCTTGTAGAAATCGGTGTCGAGCAGCGACCGCACGATCGGGTCGATACCGAAATTGTGGTTGTGCACCCGCCGCGCGAGATCGAGCATGTGGGGGGAAGCCTTAGGGTCGGACGACACGAAGCCTGGAGGGCGCACGACCGACGCACCGGTGTCAACGGAGGTCGCCGCTCAGCGCATCGAAAAGGCGGCGCGCCCGGTGGGAGCACGCCGCCTCCGATGGCTCAGATGCGATCCGAGTAGATCAAGTCAGATCGCTCAGGCCAGGTCGACCTTCTTGGTCTCGGTCTTCGGGCTCTCGCCGGTGAGCGTGGCCTTCACGTAGCCGAACAGGTGCAGCATCTTGCTGTTGGGGCTGTCCCAGTACTCGCCCTGCTCGGGGTGGATGCGGAGCAGCGCGACCTCGGGGTCGTCCTTGCCGTTCGGGAACCAGGTCTTCAGGCTCTCGGTCCACTTGGCGTCGACGATCGCCTGGTCGCTGACGATCTCGGCCTTCCCGGCGATCGAGACGTAGGTCTGGCTCGACGGGTCGGAGTACGACAGGTTGATCTGGTTGTCCCGGCTGATCTCGGCGGTCTTGGGCGAGTGCAGCTTGGTGAAGAACCACAGGTCGCCGTTCTCGTCGATGTCGTTGTTCCACATCGGACGGCTGTTGAGCGTGCCGTCGGAGTCGGCGGTGGTCATCATCGCCACCTTCACGTCCTTCACCAGCTCGAACAGCTTCTTCGCGCCCTCGTGGTCGCGGTGGTTGCCCTGATGCATCGCAGTCGTCTCTCCAGATGGTGACGGCGCGTCGGCTCTCCCTGCCGCCCGCACCGGCGGTCGTGTCACAACGGATGACGCATCGGTTGGTTCGATCGCCTGCGCACAGGGGCCGCACGGCGTCGTGCCTGCTGCGGCTGGCGTTTCCGGCCCGGCTGTTTACATGGGCCGGAACCATCCCTTTCGAGATCTCGAGCCGCCGGACCCGGCGAAGGAGCCAGACCGTGGCGATCACCCGAGACGACGTACTGCTTGCCCTGCAGGCCGTGACCATCGATGCCGCCGGAACCACGCTGCCGGCTTCCGGCCGGCTCTCGCAGGTGGTGGTCGACCCGACCAACCGCGTGATGTTCTCGATCCTCATCGACGCGAGCGAGGCCGCCCGCTTCGAGCCGATCCGCCGATCGGCCGAGGGCAAGGTCCTGTCGATGCCCGGCGTGTCCGGCGTGTTCGCCAGCCTCACGTCCGAGCGCGGGCCCGGCATGCCGGAGCAGAGCAAGGCGGCGCCGGTCCCGGTCACCGCCGCTCCGCCGCGGCCAGGCGCGCCTCCCGGCCAGGGTCCGGC